>CAIOCH010000284.1 GCA_903856525.1 uncultured bacterium
CCTGCATCTGCGGGCACTCATCTCCGGTGGCTCGTTGATGTGGGTGCCCGCAGACGAAGTCTGCGGAACGGATGATCTCCGAGCCGCGGTGATCCGCGCGTCAGCCGCTCCGCAGATTCCGGCTGCGCCTGCATCTGCGGGCACTCACGTGTCGGGAACCCACGTGTCGGGCACTCGTGTGTCGGGGGACCGTTTGTCGGGGAACCACGTGTCGGGGAATCACGCGTCGGGCCGCTGCGCGGCGCTCGGGGTCGCCGTGGGCGCCACGGGCACCACGGGCGCCACGGGCACCACGGGCGCCGTCAGCCGGCGCTGGGGATGACGGTGGGCGCGGCGGGGTCCGCCGGCTGCTCGCTCGCAGCGGGGATCTTGTTCGCCTCCTCGAGCGAGTTGAGCTTCCACGCGGGAAGCCTGTACTGCCATCCCGCGTGCTTGGCCGCGAACTCGGTCCAGTCGGGCACATACGGATCGCCCGGGTACTTCTTCTTGGCGTTGATCTCGGCGGCGCTGGGCGCGCCATCCTTCGGCTTCGCCTCGAACGAGATCCACACCGCATCGCCGTCCCGCACGGCGTTGACCTTGAGCGTGCCGCGCACCATGTCGAACTCGGGCGAGATCGCGGGATCGGCGGCGGCGCCGTCGCCGTCGACCTTGGCCTTGCGCACATCGTCGAGCTCGAGCCGCGACAGCCACGACGGAAGCGTGCGGAGCGCGACCACGCGGCGCGTGGGCGTCCAGTCGAAGTCGGTGGCAGCGACGAGCGGCGAGCTCTCGATCACCTTGAAGTCGATCTTGCCCTCGGCGCTCTCCTCGCCCGCGATGTGCAGGCCGTTCAGGGTCACGCCGCGCACCTCGCCGTCGGGGATCGCGAGCAGCTCCGCCTCGACCCATCGCCGCGGCTCGATGTCGACGAGCACCGAGCCGAGCACGCGCCAGGTCTGGTCCTCGCTCTCGCGGCGGATGAACTGCGCGCGCGGATTCGCGCGCTCCTCGCCGAGGATGACATCGGTGACCACGTCCGCGCCCGCGAGCAGCCGCACGCGCGCGCCGCGCCCCGATGCGTCGGGCCACGCCAGCGCCAGTTCCGCGTGCCGTTCCCTGCGGGCCGTCATCTTCTGGTCGCCCTTGAGGCCCGCGAGGCCCGAGACAAGGCCCTTGATCTCCTCGAAGCGCGCCGGATAGCCGTCGCTCGTCACCAGCGTCCACTGGCCGCCCGCGCGCGCAAGCTCGAGGCGCTTGCCGTTGCGCTCGAGCTCAATGCGGTCGACCGAGCCGCTCCTGGTGCCGAGGTCGGCGAAGAACACCGCCCCCGGCTCGAACTCCGCGGTCCTGGTGCCGCGCGAGAGCGCGACATACGCGCCGCCCACGCTGACGGCGGCAATGGCGAGAACGATGGCGAGGCTCTTGGTCTTCATGGCTCCGTGATCTTCATGGTTCTCTGGACTTCACATCTCTCTGGTCTTCACGGCCCTCTCGGCTGCCTCACGCCGTCCCGCGCGAAGCCCGCCGCTCACTTCCCCCGCTGCCGGCGGTAGCGGAGCGAGATCCAGCCCGTGGCGAACATGGCCACCGCGAGCGGCCAGGCGATGACGTTGAGCACCATGATGCCCGTGCCCGTGCTCTCGATCTCGGCGCGCAGCGAGCGCTGCACCTCGCGCAGCTCCTTGCGGGCGTCGCGCGAGGCCTGCTCGAGCTTCTTGAGCTCCTCGGCCTGCTCGGGGGTGAGCACGAGGAAACCGTTGGCGTCGACGGCGCCCGCACCCGGGCCGCCGCGCTCGCGCTGCAGTTCGTTGATGCGCATCTCGCCCTTCTTGATCTCGTCCTGCAGCTCCTGCTCGCGGGTGAGGTAGCGCTGCTCGGCGTCCTTGCGCATGTTCTCCACGCGGTCGAAGGGGCGCGCGTAGCCGCCGCGCGAGCGCAGCGTGGAGAGGGCGCGGTCGCCCGTGGCCTGCTCGAGCGCGGCCACCACGAAGGCGCCGTTGTCGCCGGTGGTGCGCATCTCGCCGGTCTGCTGGTCGACGCCCACCCAGTTCTCATCGTCGAGCAGGTCGGCGTCGGCCACGAGGAGGATGTTGGCGTTGCCCTTGGAACGGGTGCCATCGGCGGCGGGGTAGGCGCTCTCGATGGCGCCGGTGATGCGCACGCCGATGGCGACGGGCGCGCCGAGCGACTTGAAGTCGCGCACCAGCCGGTCGACTTCACCGAAGAAGCCGAGCTTGAGCGTCTGGATCATCTGCACGTCCTTGGTGCTCGAGAGCACGGTCGCGACGCTCGTGGCGGCTCCCGCGCGGGCGGTGATGGCGCCCGCGCCCTTGAGGTTGAGCTGCGCGAGCTGCGCCGTCACCGGATCATCCTTGGAGATGCCGTCGCGGTTCATCGACAGCCACGCGGGGTGCGACATCTGCATCACCTGGCCGCCCTGCGAGCGGTACATGATGCGGGTGGCGAAGCCGAGGTCGGCGACCGCGTTCTGCTTGTCGATGTCGACGCCCCACTGCGCGAGCACGGGCCCGAGGTCGTAGGTGGAGCCGGCACCGGTGGAGCCGAAGTCCATGCTGCGCGCGGCAGGATCGCTCTCGCACCACGGATCGGCGAACACGAGCAGCGGCTTGCCCGACACCGCCCACGAGTCGATGGCCTTGAGCGCGTCCTCGGTGAGCTCGCGCGGCTGGATCACGAAGAGGACGCCGGACTCCTGCGGGATGCTCGGCGCGGCGGGGTCGACGCGCTTGACCTCGAAGAGCTGCTCGAGCTGCTGCCAGATGACGTACTTGCCGCCGCCCTGCTGCGTGGGATTGCGAGGGTCGAACGGCTTGGCCTCGGGCAGCGTGGAGAGCACGGCCACGGTGGCCTTCTTGTCGCGGCCCACCGACACGATGCGGCGCGCGATCTCGTACTCGAGGAACGGCTCCTGGTCGGGCGACAGGAACGGGATCGACTCGACCTTGTCGGTCGGGCCCTTGACCGCGAGGCCGAGCATGAGCACGCGGCCGGTGGTGTCGAGCGTGCGCGGCGAGATGCCCGCGGCGCGCGCCATGTCCTCGGTCTCGCTGAACGGCTCGGGGTCGATCACGCGCAGCTCGAGCATGCCGTCGGAGGCCTGCGCGAGTTCCTCGAGGAACTCCTGCACGCGCTGGGCGTAGCTGCGGATGAGGGGCACGTCGGCGCCCTGCTCGCGCGTCCAGTAGAAGTCGAGGCGCACGGGCTCGGGCAGCTGGGCCATCACCTCGCGCACGCCAGGCGAGAGGCTGTAGAGCTTCTCCTCGGTGACATCGACGCGCGCGCCGCGCACGAGGAACCAGGCGGCGGTGTTGACGGCCACGAGCGCGGTGAGGATGCCCGCGGTGGCGATGATGGTGGAGCGACGCTTGTCGGAAACGGCCATGGTTGCATCCGTGTCGGTGAGGGTCGGTGACGGTCGATGGGGGCCGACGGGCGTCGGCGGGCACCGGTGACGGTGGTTGCGACGCCGTGCCGAGCTGTCAGTCGGACTTCTTCCAGTCGATGGCGAACACGTTGATCACCAGGAACGCCGCGATCACGAGCGCGAAGTAGAGGAGGTCGCGCAGGTCGACCACGCCGCGCATCATGGACTCGTAGTGGGTGAGCGCACTGGTGGACGCGATGCCCTCGACCACGCCCACCGGCGCCCAGCCGCGCAGGAAGTCGATCACCGCGGGGAACCCCGCGAGCAGCAGCACGAAGCACGCGACCGCGCAGAGGACGAACGCGATCACCTGGTTCTTGGTGAGCGCCGACAGGCACGAGCCCACCGCGAGGAACGCACCCGCGAGCAGCGCGCTCGCGAGGTACGCCACGAGGATGGTGCCGTGGTCGGGGTTGCCGAGCCACGACACGGTGATCCACACGGGGAAGGTGAGCGCGAGCGCCACCGTGGTGAAGGCCCACGCGGCGAGGTACTTGCCGATCACGAGGTCCGCCGCGCCGAAGGGCAGCGTCATGATGAGCTCGATGGTGCCGGTGCGGCGCTCCTCGGCCCACAGGCGCATCGACACCGCGGGCACCAGGAACACGTACAGCCACGGGTGGAACTGGAAGAACGGCCGCAGGTCGGCCTGGTTGCGCTCGTACAGCCCGCCGATGTTGAAGGCGAACAGCCCCGCGAGGAAGAGGAAGATCACGAGGAACACCGCGGCGAGGGGCGTCTGGAAGTACGAGCGGAACTCGCGGCGGAAGACGACAGCGACGCGCTGCGCGGCGGTGAGCGCGGGGATGCCCGCGGCGGCGCTGCTCATCGGCGGCCCCCCTTCTGCGTGGCGACATCGCCGGTGGTGATCATGCGGAAGACATGGTCCATGCGGTTCCTCGTCACATCGCGCGGCGCGCGGCCCTCCATCTCGGCGGGCGTGCCGTCGAACACGATCTGGCCCCTGTTGATGACCACGGCGCGCGTGCACACCGCCTCGACCTCCTCGAGGATGTGCGTCGAGAGCACGACCGCGCGGTCGCCGCCGAGCTCCTTGATGAGCTCGCGCACCTCGAACTTCTGGTTCGGGTCGAGTCCGTCGGTGGGCTCGTCGAGGATGAGGATGCCGGGGTCGTGCAGCAGCGCCTGCGCCAGGCCGGTGCGGCGCTTGTAGCCCTTGGACAGCGTCTCGAAGGCCTGCTTGCGCACGCCCTGCAGGTTCACGCGGCCGATCGAGCGCTCGACGCGCGCCTTGGCGTCGGCGCCGCGGAATCCGCGCGCATGGGCGATGAAGCCGAGGAACTCCTCGACCGTCATGTCGGGGTACGCGGGGGCGCCCTCGGGCAGGTAGCCGAAGGTGCGCTTGGCGCCGATCGGATCATCGGCGAGGTTGATGCCCTCGAGCTCGACCGTGCCGCCCGTGGGTTCGAGGAACCCCGTGATCATGCGCATGGTGGTGCTCTTGCCCGCGCCGTTGGGGCCGAGGAAGCCGAGTACCTGGCCTGCGGGGACCTCGAGGTCGATCCCGCGCACGGCGTGGATGTTTCCGAATCTCTTCTCGAGTTTCTTCGCGACGATTCGACTGGGCATCAATGTCACTCCGAAGCGTCCGCCCACCCTTAAGCCGAGCGGGTGGCGGGGCGCGATCCTACAGAACCCCGCGCGTCAGGTTGCGGCGCGCGCGCGCCCGAGCGGGCGGCCCGCTGCGCGTGCACCAATCAGGAAACCGCCGATCCCGAGCCCGAGAAGCACCGTGATCGGCACAATCTGATCGGCGACCGCAAGATCGCGCCAGAACGGCCCTTCGATCGCGGTGACGGCCCAGCGGAACGGACTGCCGTAGCTGATGGTGCGCAGGAACGGCGGCATGAAGAAGAGCGGAATGGTGCCGCCGCCCACCATGGCCAGGATGAGGATGGCGCCGCGCCCGGCGCCGTTGGCCTCGGCCTCGGTGCGGCAGAGTGCGGCGAGCAGCATGGCGAGCCCCGAGAAGCACACCGCGCTGGCGGCGAACGCCACCAGCAGCATGAGCGGCTGCGCCACCGTGGAACCAAAGCCGACCACGGCCACCCCCACGAGGAGGAGCTGCACCAGCATGGCCACGGTGAAGCACGCCAGTCCCTTGCCGCCAAGCAGCTGCCAGCGCGCGATGGGCGCCAGCCGCAGCCGATCGAGCGTGCCGCGCGCGCGCTCGACCACCAGCGCCGACGCGAACGCGCCGATGCAGCCGGCGAGGCCCCACACGAGCCCCTGCGGGAAGGTGACATCGAACGACGACCTCGGCCGCTGGCGCCGCTGCGGGAGTTCCTCGATGCGCACGGCGATGGGCGACCACCCGCGGGTGGCGGCGGGCGCGGAGGAGGACGCGATGGAAGCGTCCGGCGTGGCGGCGGGTGTCCCCGTGGACTCTTCCGTGGCCTCTTCCGTGGACCCTTCTGTGGACGTTCCCGCTGGCGCCTGCAGGGTTGCCTTCGTCGGATCTGTGGCCGTCGCATCCTGCGCGAACGACTGCGTGAACATCTCGCCGGCGGCGATCATGCCCGAGGCGGCCAGGCGCTGCGAGGCAGACATGCCCTCCGCCTGTGCCAGCGAGGCGCGGGCCCGTGCGAACACACGCTTCATGCCGTCGGCATCCGAAATGAGCCGCGGAAACTGCCGGAACGCGAGCTCGTTGAGCTTGCCCTGGATGAGTCCCGCCTCGGCGCGGCGCGAGGGGTCGACGATCGCCTCGATGGGAATGCCGCCGCCGGCAAAGAGGCCGTCGAGCCCGTCCTGCATCGACGCGGGCAGCACGACCACCGCCGTCACCCGGCCCGCGCGCACATCCTCGATCGCCGCCTCGCGGGTGTCGCGACGGATGACCTCGAACGCGCCGTCGGCCGCGAGATCAGCCGCAAGCCCCTGCGCGATGCGCGCGTCGCTCTCCACCACCAGCGCCAGCTCGATGCGGCTGTTGCCGCTGTTGCCGCCGAAGACAAAGCCAAAGAACACCGCCAGGATCACGGGGAACACGAAGGTGAAGAACACCTCGCCCTTGTCGCGGAGGAGCAGGCGCAGGTCCTTCTGGGCGATGGCGAGCACCTGCCTCATTCGCGCAGGCTCCTTCCCGTGAGCGACAGGAACACCGTCTCGAGGTCGGGGCGCTCGACGCGCACGCCGGTCACGCCACCCGTGGCGAGCTGCCGCGACACCTCGCCCACGGGGTCGAGCGTGAGCACCCGCTCCTCGGCGCCGTCGCGCTCGACGGTGACCGCGGTGCGGCCGCCATGGCGCCCGATGAGCTCCGACACCGTGCCCAGGTCGAGCATCTTGCCATGGTCGACGATGCCCACGCGGTCGCACACCTTGGCCGCCTCCTCCATGTAGTGGGTGGTGTAGACGATCGTCTTGCCCTCGCGCGCGAGCTCGCGCACCAGCTCGAGGATGCGGGCGCGCGATTGCGGGTCGACGCCGGCGGTCGGCTCGTCGAGCAGGACCACCCGTGGATCGTGCACCAGCGCGGCGGCGAGGTTGAGGCGGCGCTTCATGCCGCCCGAGAAGGTGGAGATGCGGTCGTTGGCCCGCCCATCGAGCTCGACGCGGGCGAGCAGTTCGTCGACGCGGCGCCGCGGCTCGCGCACGCCGTACAGCCGGGCGAAGAACACGAGGTTCTCCCGCGCGGTGAGCTCGCCGTAGAGCGTGATCTCCTGCGGCGCCAGACCGAGGTGGGCGCGCACCTTGGGATCGCTCGGCGAGCCGAGGCCCAGGATCTCGACCGCACCCGAATCGGGCACGAGCAGCCCCGTGGCCATGGCAATGGTGGTCGACTTGCCCGCCCCGTTCGGGCCCAGCAGGCCGAACACCTCGCCCGCCGCGACATCCAGCCACAACCCATCGACCGCGGCGATGGGCCCGAACTGCTTGCGGATGGCGCGGAGGGAGAGCAAGGGGGTCGGAGGGTAGCGGAGCGGACCGAACAGGCGCGCACCCCGACGCCCGGCACGCTTGAATTCTCCGCACGCTGCGCCCATGATCGCCGCGTGCCGTCGCTGCCGCACATTGCCTGGATCGGCCTGATGGCACCGCGTACCGAGCTTGGCACGGCCCAAGCGGCCCGGTTGGGGGTGGTGCTGCGGGGCTCGGGGAGGCTCGGGGTATTCGGACCTGCGCGCGGCGGCGCTCCTCACCGGGCGCTCGCGGTGTGGTTCATGGGAATCCTTGCGCTCCTTGCTCTCCATGGAGTGGCGTCGGACGGATCTCTGCGCGCCGCTCGCCGGTACGGCGACGGCCACATCCTTGGGTGGAATCAAGGAGAGAGATTCGCAATGACGAAGTCGATCACCGCAGTTGTCGCCGCAGGATCCATCGCCAGTGCAGCCACCGCCCAAAACGCGGTTCAATGGCGCACGCAAGATGGGGGAAATGGGCACTGGTACGCGCTTGAGCAAACACTGATGCTGTGGTCCGACGCACGCCAGCACGCAGAGTCGCGCGGCGGACATCTGGCAACGATCCGAAGTGCGGAAGAAAACGCCTTCATCCTCATGCTGGCCGCTGGCTCGCCTGCCGATTACTTCCTCGGAGGCTATCGAGAGAACGACTCCTGCGCGACTGGAGTCTGGCGCTGGATCACCGGCGAGCCTTTCAGTTACGAACGGTGGCGAGTGGGCGAACCTGATTGCATTGGCTGGGCTTGCCAGGGCCAATTCACAGGCTGCGGCACCGTCCTCGAACTCTACGCCCGTCCGGATTTCGGCGCTGGCTTTGGCTTGTGGGGAGACGAGTCGCCTTCCATCTTCTGGAACGGCGTACTCATCGCCGGCCAGTCCGTCGTCGAGTGGTCAGCCGACTGCAACGCGGACGGCTTCGTGGACTACGGGCAGATTCAATCAGGTGACTTGATCGATCTGAACGGCGACAACATTCCCGACTGCTGCGAACAGGGCGTTCCATGCGAACCCATCGGCACGCGGTGGAGTGTTGACCAAGGCGGGAACGGCCACTGGTACGCGCTCGAACGAACCTTCATGACCTGGCCAGCGGCGCGGCAGAGGGCGATCGGGCTTGGTGGCCATCTTGCAACGGTCACGAGTCCTGCTGAAAACGCTCACATTCTCGCGCTCGCGTCGGACGCACCTGCCGACTACTTCCTCGGGGCATATCG
>CAIOCH010000285.1 GCA_903856525.1 uncultured bacterium
CACGAGCAACGATGGTGCGAAGAGTCCGCCGATGCCTCCCGAGCCGAGCGTGAGCCCGGTGGCCACGCACTTGACGACCGCAAGCCCCAGGAGCAGCGCGCCCACGATGAGCGCCGTCTCGTGGTGGTAGAACTTGGGATCGAGCACCGTGTGCGCCAGCGGGTAGCCGTTGCCGTAGAACGGTGGCAGCGGCCCCTGTCCGAAGTCGAGCCACTTGGCGCCGAAGGTGACATGCAGGATGCCCAGTGTGGCGAGGATGGCTGCGCCCGCCGCGGGCGACATCCAGCGCGGGATGGGGAACCTGCTGAACGCAACCTCGCACGCCTGCACCGTGCGCACGAAGAACACGCTCGCGACGCCGCACGCGATGCCGAGCAGTGCGAACGCCGGCGCGGTGACGATGGTGAGCCCGGCGCTCCCTCCCGATGCCACATGCTCGGCGCTGATGCCGAAGAGTGGTTCCTGCGTGCCGATGAGCGTCTGCACCGTCGCCGCCGCGAACACCGCGGCGATGACGATCGGCGTGAAGGTGCGCAGCGAGAAGTCGCGCAGCAGGACCTCCAGCACGAAGAAGATGCCTGTGATGGGGGCGTTGAACACCGCAGCGAGGCCGGCGGCGGCGCCGCAGCCGACGAGCGTGGTGGCGGTCTGGGGGTCGAAGCGCAGCGCGCGTGCGATCACCGAACCGAGTGTGGCGCCGATGGTGACGATCGGCCCCTCGGGTCCCGCCGATCCGCCGCTGGCGATGATGGCGCTCGAGCCGAGCCAGGTGCGTGCGGCGAGTGTCCCGGGTAGCTGCGATCGTCTGCGGTGGATGGCGTAGAGGACGCTCGACACCCCGTGCGCACGGATCTTGACGGGAAAGAGCATCTGGATGGCACCGCAGACGAGCGCCCCCAGCACGGGAACGATCGCGATCGCCAGCGCTGCCCGAGTGGGGTGCTCCCGCAGCCAGGCGACGGCCGCATGCTCCATCCACTGGATGGGTCGGATAAACGCCAGCGCGATGACCGCCAGGGTGATGCCCGTGAGCGCCGCCCAGAGCAGGAGCCGCCGCTCCTTGGTGATGCCGATCCGATTGAGGCGGCGCCCCGTGGCCCGCGCCCAGCGCACGAATGGAGGAAGTTCGCGTTCCCGACCGGGCCGCCCGGCGTTGCCTGTCCGATCCGCCTGCTGGTGTGGATCCGCCTTCGTTGCGTTGGCCGGGTCCGCAAACACGGACTCCCGCACGGCATCTGCCGCGGAAGCGGGGGTCTTGGGGTCGGGGGAGGGGCCTTCCATAGGCGTTGAGCCTCTTCGGCAATCGGGCGCCTGCAGCGCTACTTGCGGACGACGGGGTGCGCTATACTAAACCCCTTCGCCCCGCATACCTTCCGTTCGGTCCGCGGATCCTGCCGTCACCTCGCGGCGGACGGGCAGCCGGACCGGGGGCGACCCAGAGAGAGAAACCATGATCGAAGCACTCAAGAGCGATGCCATTGTCGAGAAGCTGGGCGGCCGTTTCAAGCTGACCGCCCTCATCCAGCGCCGACTGGGCGAGATCATCGATGGCGCCCGTCCGCTCGTCGATCGCAACGGGCGTTCGGACCTTGAATTGGTGATCGAGGAGATCATGCAGGACAAGATCACGCTCGAGATGGACCCCGCCCACATCGAGAAGATGCGCGGCCCCGGCGGCAAGAAGCGCTGATGAGCGGGTCCTAGGCGCGTGCCCCTTCCGGGCGGCGGCGCGCTTCTGGGAGTTCCCGCGATCCACATGTACCACGGTGACCACGCCAACCTCGCGTGCCTCCAGGGTCGCAAGATCGCGATCGGTGTGTGCGCGGGAATCGCCTCGTACAAGGTGTGCGGGGTGGTCAGCACGCTCGCCCAAGCGGGAGCCGAGGTCACGGTCGCGATGACCTCGGATGCCCAGCGGTTCGTCACGCCGCTGGTGTTCCAGTCGCTTTCGGGCCGACCGGTCCTTTCGTCCGTCTGGGAGTCGGCGGCGCCGGCCGATCCACAGCACATCCGCGCCGCTTCGGCGCTCGATCTGTTCCTCATCGCGCCCTGCACCATGGACATGCTCGCCAAGCTCGCCACGGGGCGCTGCGACGACACCGTGTCGCTGCTCGCTGCATCGATCGATCGGGCGCGCACGCGTGTGCTGTTGGCACCCAGCATGAACGAGGCGATGTGGCGTCAGCCCGCGACGCAGCGGAACCTGGCGACCCTGCGCTCCGATGGATTCTCGGTGATCGAGCCCGGGGTTGGCTGGCAGGCCTGTCGCGCGGTCGGCCCGGGTCGGCTGCCCGAAGCGGACGAACTCGTCGATGCGGTCGTGGCGGCGCTTCAGGCGTCCGAATCCCCGCGTCCCGGCACCTGAGGCGCTTCCAAGCCTCTGAGTCTGGGGCGATGGCACAGGGCCCGAGGCGCCCATCCACATGTCCCAATCGCCACTTTCGCGCAGCGAAGGGAACCGCCACCCTTGGGTCGGGCGAAAGCGGTGGTACTTTCGTTCCCGAGGTGCGTTGGCCGATGAGCCGACGGTCGCGGCAGCGATCGGGCGCGGGTTTCCGCGCGGACGGCTCGCCGTCACGGTTCACGCGTCCCTGCGGCCTTGCCGCCCGCCTGCTGGAGTCACCGCCATGATCCATGCCCACAAGCGATCCGCCACCGCCCCTGCATTCGTTCGCATCGCATCCGCGATGCTCGCGCTCGGCGCCTCGTTTGCAGCGGATTCCGCGTATGCGTGGACCGCTGCCGGCGGCCGACGCGGCCTCGAGGACCCCGTCGCCGCGAAGGACACGCCATGGCTTCTCGCCGTGCCGGACTTCAAGCCAGGCGACGGCGGTGTTGCCGGCGGCGACTGTCCGCAGGTCACCTCCACCTACACCAACGCATCGTTCGAAGGCGGTCAGTACATCCTGCAGGCGGGCTTTGCCGAAGGGGAGATCGCCGCCACCTCGTACACCCTGAGTCCGAGCGATTTCCCGCTGCGCATCAACCTCATCGAGATGATCTTCGCCACCAGCAACGCCGCGGTGGCCACGACCACCAAGTGGAGCGTGATCGTGTGGCAGGGGACGCCGGCGACGGGCACGGTGGCGTACTCCTACTCGTCCGACGGCGTGGTGCTGCCACATCTCCAGATGTCGCCCGGAACCAATGGCACCAACGTGCAGTTCGGCATCGACCCGGCGGATCCCGAGCAGATGGTGGTCCTTGACAACGGATCGCACACCTTCAGCGTGGGATTCCGCATCGACGATCACAACAACCAGACCGCCGACCCGTGTCTGGTCGCGCCTCCTCCGTCGTCGAATGCGTTTCCAACCACCGATGTCGGCGGCCTCGCGGCACCGACGACCAACTGGCTCTACCTGATCAACTGCGGTGCGCTCGGATGTCCACCGGGGTGGAAGACCTTCGCACAACTTCCCGCCATCTGCCGTCCGAGCGGCGACTGGGTGATGCGCGTGACCTGGACGCCGCAGCAATGCGAGATTCCCGGTGCGTGCTGCCTGCCCAATGGCACCTGCCAGGTGCTCACCAACAGCGCCTGCGTGGCGCAGGGCGGCACCTTCACCAGTGAGGGCAGCCAGTGCACGGGCAGCACCTGCACACAGAACATCTGCCCGTGCTGCTTCCCCGCCACGGGTGGCTGCCTCACGCTGTCACCAGCGGCCTGTCAGCAGGCGGGCGGCATCGCCGGACCAACGGGTCAGTCATGCACGGGGTACGTCTGCTTCCCGACAGGCGCATGCTGCCTGCCCAACGGCACGTGCATCGGTCCCGTGAGCCCAGCGGCGTGCGCTGCGCAGAACGGAGTCTTCCAGGGCAACGCAACGACCTGTAGTCCCGGGCTCTGCCCGGAGCCCTTCGGCGCCGCATGTTTCCCCAACGGTTTCTGCATCCAGCTCACCGCTGCGCAGGCTGCGGACGCGGGAGCCGTCTGGAAGGGCCCCGGCACCTCGTGCGCAGATGGCGATGGCGACGGCACCGCCGACGCCTGCGAGGCGTCGAACCCAGCGGACCTCAACGGGGACGGTGTGGTTGGCGCGGCCGACATCACGATCCTGCTCAGCGCCTGGGGCGCGGCGGGTGGACCGGCCGACCTCAACGGCGACGGTGTGGTGGGCTCGGCCGACATCACCATCCTGCTGTCCAGCTGGGGCTGATTGGCTCCCATAATTCAGATCGCGTAAGTTCATTTGAGAGAGATGTTTGGGTATCCGCATTGCGTGAGTCCCTGGCTGTGGCATGGTGCAGGTGGTCCACCCGAAGGACCGGCGGTTTCGTCCCCGCATATGAAGTCTCCTGCCACCCTGATCCTTGTCGTTGGCGTCACGCTTTGTGTCGTTGGCGATGGCATGGCCGGTGATGCCTGCGGCGGCGGGGAGCCGCGCAGTTGCTGGCAAATCGGCACGACCCCGGGCTGCGCCGACCGCAACTGCTGCACCGCGGTGTGCGCGTTCGATTCCTTCTGCTGCGATGTGGAGTGGGACTCAATCTGCCGGCACAACGCCGTGCAACTGTGTGCGCCACCCACGCCCTCCAACGACCGTGTGTCTGGCGCGATCGAGGTCACGCCGGGTTCGTTCGAGGTCTGCACCGTCGGGGCGACCGACTCCGCGGACACCGCTCTCTCGAAGGGATGCGGCGGCATGCTCGGAAGCGACATCCGACGCGATGTGTGGTTCCGCTTCACCGCAGCCCGTCATGGAACCGCGCGCCTGAGCAGCTGCCCCGACGCCGCGACGGGTGTGTACAGCGAGTTCGATCCCATCGTGGTGATCCGCACCGAGGCCGGCCTTGAAGTCGCCTGCAACGACGAGATGCCCGACTGTGGCGGTTACGCGGAAGTCGAGTGGTCCGTGCGCGCGGGCGATGCATTCCTGCTCCAGGTGGGTGGGCACGACTCGTTCGTGGGCTACGGACGGTTCCTGCTCGAGGAGGACGGCGTGCTGCCACCTCCGCCGTGTCCAGCCGATCTCACCGGCGATGGATTCGTGAGCGCTGCCGACATCACGACTCTTCTGTCCGGATGGGGCACGCCCTTCGGTGATGCCAACGGCGACGGGCTCACCAACGCGCAGGACATCACGACCATGCTGGGTGCGTGGGGCCCGTGTCCCTGATCCGCAGCCCGTGATCCTGCGGGATCGCACGAAGGCCCCGACGGCTGGTGGCGCGTCCGCCCTGCGATCGCGGTGTCCCTGCATAATGCGCGCATGAAGCCGATCCTGTTCGCCGTCGCTGCCGGTGTCTGCTGGGGAGTGGGAGAGGTCTGCACGCGCAGCGCCCTCCATGCCGGAAAGGTCGGCCCCATCGGTGCCATCACGGTGCGGTCACTGGTGGCGATTCCGCTGCTGGTGCTTGTCTACTGGCTCATGACGCGCGGCGCCGCTGGGCTCCGCGTCGAACCGTCCGTCGCACAGGCTGACGGCGCCACGTGGACCAAGCTCGTCCTCGGTTCCGGGATCGTCGCCGGCGGTCTGGCCATGGTGTGCTTCTACACGGCGCTGTCGCTGGGCGAGGTGTCGGTGGTCAAGCCGATCGCGTTCTCGATCGCACCAGCGGTGGGGGTCCTGCTCGGATGGCTTGTGCTCGGCGAGTCGATGGACGCGCGCAAGGTGCTGGCGGTCGGTCTGATCGTGGCGGGGGTCGTCGTTCTCACGACGAGCGGCCGACCGGGGGCGGCCGCAGAATCGGCAGAACCCGCGCCATCGGAACCGCGATAACCGGAGGCCCATCCGTGGTCCTCCGAATCGGTGGACAAACCGGTTGATTTGGGCGATACTTCCGACCCCGCTCAGCCCGTCAGGGCTTGTGCACACGGAGAGGTGTCCGAGCGGTTGAAGGAGCTAGTCTCGAAAACTAGTAGTGGGTTCATCCTACTC
>CAIOCH010000286.1 GCA_903856525.1 uncultured bacterium
ACCATCGCACCGCCCGGCCGGGGCATGAGTTCGACGATCGCCGCGCGGCGGCCGTACTGCGCCGCGACCAGCGCGGCCTTCTCGCCCGCTGGCCCGGAGCCGATGGAGATGAGGTCGTAGGACCGCATGCGTCGGCCATCGGCATGCCCGCAGCACGACTTCAGCCCCGCGGGCGTTCCCACAGTGTTTCCCCGCCATGGGCTGCGGACGGCGGGCGGGAATCGCGCGCCAGCGCCGGATCGGCGGGCGCGAATGGGGCAAAAACACCGCGGACCGCGCGTGGTGCGCGGTCCGCGGCGTGATGCGCCTGTTCCTCTCGATTCACTTGCAGCAGCCGGTCTGGCTCATGACGAACGACCACTGGTCGACCTCGTCGCGGATGCGCAGCGCGAGCGGCTTGCCCTGGCCGTGGCCTGCGTCGCGGTCGACCCACAGCATGATCGGATCCTGCGCCGCATCGTTGCCGGCCAGCGCCTGCATGCGCGCCACGAACTTGCGGGCGTGCAGCGGATGCACGCGCGAGTCGTTCTCGCCGGCGGTCACGAGCAGGGCGGGGTACTTCTCGCCCTTGCGGATGTTGTGGTAGGGCGAGTACGCGTACAGCGTCTTGAACTGCGCCGCATCCTCGCTCGATCCGTACTCGGGCACCCAGTAGCGGGCGATCAGGAAGTCCTGGTAGCGCACCATGTCGAGCAGGGGCACTGCCACGATCGCCGCCGCAAAGAGATCCGGCCGCTGCGTGCTGGCCACGCCCGTGAGCAGGCCGCCGTTGGAACCGCCCTCGATGGCCAGTCGCGACGCCTTGGTGTACTTGTTGGCCACGAGCCATTCGGCGCAGGCGTAGAAGTCGTCGAACACGTTCTGCTTGCTCGCCTGCATGCCCGCGCGGTGCCAGTCCTCGCCGTACTCTCCGCCGCCGCGCAGGTTGGCCACCACGTACACGCCGCCCGCGTCGAGCCACGGCACGATCGTCCCGTTGAACGCCGGCGTGAGCGACACATTGAAGCCGCCGTAGCCGTACAGCAGCGTGGGGTTGTCGCCGTTGAACGGCATGTCCTTGCGGCGCACGATGAACATGGGCACCTCGGTGCCGTCCCTCGACTTCGCCCGCTTCTGCTCCACGGTGTAGGCGGAGAGGTCGCTGGGGATCTCGGTGCGCGCCCACTCGAGGAACTTCGGGTGCATCACATCGGTCTGGTAGATCGCGCGTGGCGCGTCGAAGCTCGTGTAGGTGACGAACGCCTCGGTGCGCCGGTGGTCGGTGGAGATGCTCGCGGTGCCGAGGCCGGGCAGCGGGATCTCGTGCAGCAGCTTGCCGGAGAAGTCCATCACCTCGAAGCGCGAGCACACGTCCTTGGACCAGCTGGTCACGAAGCAGTCCTTGGCGATCGCCACGCCCTCGAGCACCATGTCGGCGCGCTCGGCGAGCACGGTGCGCCAGTGCTCGCGCGCTGGCTTCGCGAGGTCGATCGCCCGCACGCTGCCCTTGGGGCTGCCGAAGCTGGTGGTGATGTAGAGGGTGTCGCCGATCACGTCGATCGGATCGAAGCGGCCGTCGAGGCCCTCGGCGAGCACCGTCTTGCGCAGCTCGCCCTTCTCGAGCCACGGCCCGAGTGGTGCGATCCAGAGGTCGTTCGCCTGCCAGCCCTTGGAGAGCGAGCCGATGAGCCACTTGCCGTCGGTGGACGGGCCGGCACCGGGGATCTCGCTCGGGTTGGTCTGCTTGACGACCACCGGGTCCTGCGCGGAGAGGCGGCCGACCAGATGGTGGCGGGTCTCGCGGGAGTACGGGTCCTTCACATCGCGCAGCGCCGAGTAGAAGAACGACCTGCCGTCGGGCATCCAGCCGCTGAAACTGACCTTGCCGAAGATGCTGTCGTCGAGCCACTTGCCCGTGGCGACATCGAGGATGCGCAGCTCGCTCATCTCGCTGCCCTTCTGTGAGGTGCCGAAGGCCATGAGCGTTCCCTGCTCGTTGGGCCGCCACCAGTCGAGGCTGGTGAGGCCCTTGGCGTCGAGCGCGTTCACATCGAGCAGGACGCGCGGCTCGCCGTCACGGGTGGTGCGGAACTTGACCACCGCCTGGTTCTGGAGCCCCGTGCGCTCGGAGTAGAAGTAGCCGGCGTCGGTCATCGCGGGCGCGCCCACGGCGCCGAGCGTCATCCACGGCTCGAGCGCCTTCGCGAGCGCGTCGCGGCAGGGCAGCTTGTCGAGCTGCGCGCGGGTGTAGTCGTTCTGCGCGGTGGTCCACTCGGCCACCTCCGACGACTCCTTCTCGAGGGGCTCGAGCCAGCGGTAGTCGTCGGTGATCTGCACGCCGTGGAGCGTGTCCACCACGGGCGCCGACTTGGTGGGCGGTACGGACGCTGCGTGGGAGTGGTTGGTCGGCACGAGTGCGAGCGCCATCGTGGTGGCGATGGTGGTTGCGATGATGTAGGTCGGCGGGTTGGCGATGGGCATGGGGGCTCCGTGTGGCGCGCCATGGTAGGGCGCGTTGTCGATCCGGTTGCAAAGCCAACGGTTGATCCCGTGCCGCTGGCACGGGCGCGCGCGGTGCAGCCCGCCGGTTCAGCCGACGATCTCGGGCAGCTTGAACAGGCCCTCGGTGAGGTTCACCGGGCCCTCGGCGGTCACCAGCACATCCGCCTCGTAGTGCACGCTCATCGAGCCGTCGGCGGTGAACACGGGCCACTCGCGGCCGTTCGAACGCGTCTCCGAGCTCGACACCGCGATCATGGGCTCGACCGCCACCAGCAGGCCCGGCTTGATCTGCTTCCACGCCTCGGGCCATTCGCCGGGGTACGACGGCACCACGTTCGACACGAACGGCGGCCCGTGCAGTTCCTTGCCGTAGCCGTGGCCTCCCAGGCCGCGCACGAGGCAGAAGCGGCACTCGCCCTCGACGTAGCCTTGCACCGCCTTGGCGAAGTCGATGAGCGGCCGGCCCGCCTTGAGCGTGGCCACGCCGCGGCGCAGGCTCTCGACGCCGCACTTCATGAGCGCCTCGCCGATCGGATCGCGCTCCTTGATGGCGTAGGTCCACGCGGCGTCGCCGATCCAGCCGCGGTGGCGCACACCGATGTCGACCGAGAGCAGGTCGCCGCGGCGCAGCGGCGAGGCGCGCATGTCGTGCGTGCCGTGCACGACGCACGAGTTGACCGACAGGCACGCATGCGACGGAAACGGCGGATGCCCGCGGATGCGGTAGCCGACGAAGCAGCTCGGCGCATCGAGCTCGGCGAGCGTGCGGCCGACGAACGCGTCGACCTCGGCGAGGGTGAGGCCCTCGCGCAGGAAACCGACGAGCCGCTCGTGGGTCTTGACGACGCACGCGGCCGCGCGGGTGGCGCCTTCGATGTCCTCGGGCTTGGTGACGAGCATGGGAGTGAAAATGTAGCCGAATGCGCGCGAGCGCAGTCAGCACCAGATGTCGGAGCAATCGAGCAGTTCGCCGCCGATGTAGGTGGAGATCGGGGTGGCGGTGCCCCACTCGTAGGCGAGCGCGCGCTCGTCGGTTCCCGGCAGCACGACCAGGTCGGCGCGCTTTCCCGGCTCGATCGAGCCGGTCGTGCGCTCGATGCCCAGGGCGCAGGCGGAGTTCCAGCACGCGGCGGTGATGGCCTCTGCATGCGTCAGCCCGCAGAAGCGCGCGGCCAGCGCCATCACCAGCGGTATCGAGGTCACGGGGCTCGACCCTGGGTTGAGGTTGGTGGCGATGGCCACGGCGCCGCCCTCGTCGATGAGCGCGCGGCCGTTGGCGAACCGCAGGTCGAGGGTGAGCCCGCAGCCCGGCAGCAGGACCGCGATCGCCTGCGACCGGGCCACCCGGCCAAGCGCCTCGCGCGAGCTCGCCTCGAGATGGTCCACGGTGCGCGCACCGAGGGCGAGTGCATCGTCGAGGAATCCCGTCTCGCGGAACTGGTCGACATGCGCGCGCAGCGGGCAGCCGAGATCGCGCGCCTTCTCGAGCAGCCGCCGCGACGCATCGCGCGGCCAGGCGCCCTTCTCGCAGTAGAGGTCGCAGGGCAGGGGGCCGTAGCGCGCCACCATGGCCGGCAGCATGCCGTCGATCACCGCGGTGGTGTACTCGCCCTCGTCGCCGTCGATCGCGTGCGCGCCCAGGAACGTCGCCCGCACGAGCCCGAGGTCGTGGCGCGCGACCTCCTCGATCGCGTCGAGCATGCGGAACTCCGCATCTTGCCGCAGCCCGTAGCCCGACTTGATCTCCACATGCGCGGTGCCCGTGGTGCGCATCTGCCGCAGGCGCGAGCGGATTCCCTCGACGAGCGCATCGCGGTCGGCGTCGCGCGTGGCGCGCACGGTCGACATGATGCCGCCGCCCGCAGCCAGGATGTCGAGGTACGGCGTGCCCGCGAGGCGCATCGCCACCTCGCCGTAGCGCTCGCCCGCAAAGCAGGCGTGGGTGTGGCAGTCGGTGAACGCAGGCATGAGCACGCGCCCCTCGAGGTCGACCTCCTCGCCCGCGTAGGCGGGTGGATCTCCCGCCTGGACCGCCTCGATGCGGCCGCCGTGCACCACGACAAAGCCGTGCTCGATCACGCCGAGCTCGCGCATGCCGGCGCCGCGGCGGGGGCCCGTGGTGGGGGAGGCGAGCGTGAGGATGCGGGCGTTGGCGAGGATCAGGCGCGACATCGTCGGCGGAGTGTCGCAGGAATCCGCGCGTGTGGGATCGCACCGCCCTGCGCCGATATCCCCCGCATGGACCTGATCCTCATCCGTCACGCCCGCGCCTTCGACCGCGACGCAGCCGCGTGGCCCGACGACTCGCGCCGCCCGCTCACCGCAAGCGGGCGCGAGGAGTTCGCGCACCTCGCCAAGCGCCTCGGGCGCATCGCGCCGCAGGTGGAGCTGGTCGAATCAAGTGGCTACACCCGCGCGTGGCAGACGGCGCAGATCGCGGCCGAACACGCGGGCTGGCCCACGCCCTCGCGGCTCGAGCGGCTCGAGAGCGCACCGTCCGCCGAGGCGGAGTCCGAGCGGATCGAGTCGCTGGTTCGCGCCTTGGCCGGCATGCGCGGCATCGACGCCGCGGCCTGGGTGGGCCACGAACCCATGCTGTCGCGACTCGCGTCGCGGCTGCTCACCGGACGGAGCGACGGCTTGGCCATCGATTTCAAGAAGGGCGCCGCCTGCGCGCTGCGGGTGCGTTCGCCCGATCGCTGCGAGCTCCTGTGGATGATCACGCCGCGCCTGGTCTCGCGCATGCGCCGGGGAGCAAGGTAGGCGAGTGAGACCCGCGAACGGAGCAGACGCGCTTGGGTCCGGCCATGCGGGCCGGCGTCATCCGCGCAGCAGGATGTCGAGCTCGCCCTGGTCCTTCGCGAACTTGTACATCTGGTCGATCTTCATCATGGCGAGCAGCTTGGCCAGGTCGGCGGAGGCGCCGAAGAGGATGGGCTTCGCGCCCGCGGCGACGGCCTTGTTGCGGAGCGCGATGCACACGCCCACGCCCATCGAGCTCATGAAGTTCACGCCCTTGATGTCGATGATGAAGTGCTTGAGGTCCTTGCCCGCGGCCTTGAGGTAGGGCTCGACCTCGAGGCTGATGATCGGCGACTCGCGCTGCCCGATCTGCGGTCCCATGAACTTCACATAGAGGAGCTTGTTGCGAACCTCGATGTCGACAAGGGTGGTGGTCTTCCGGGCGGGCAGTTCGGACATGACGGATCGTGCCTTCGTTCAGCGTGCGGACAGGAGTCCGCAGTCTAGCCGCTACCCGCGGGGCTTGCGCGCAACGGGAAAGCCGTAGATGACGATATCGGCGGCACCGCGGTCCTCGCGGCGCAGTTCGGCGCTGCTCGCGTCGATCACCGTCACCGTGAGGGCCCGCGCGCCCGGCCTGCGCGCGAGGAACTGCAGCACCGTGCCTCCGCGGCGCTCGATGTGGAAGCAGCCCGCGCACATCACCACGCGCGGCGCGCCCGTCGCGAGCGCGTTGGCCACGGAGGCGCCCATCGTGCCGTCCCACGTCGACTGCGACAGGAACACGTTCGCGGTGCGCGCGCGCTCCTCGGCCGAATCGTCGCCGCCCGACATGAAGTCGTGGAAGCGGTCGGCGTAGGCCTGCCAGTCGCGGTTCCACGCCGCGTCGTCGCTGGAGCGGACGGGCACCGCGGTCACGGGGATGTCGAACCACCCGCGCTCGGGCTGCGGCAGCGCGTCGAGCGCCGCATGGCCCTCGGTGCGCGCGCGGCGCACGAGGTCGCGCGGGGCGTTGGCGGCGATGACCGCCGAGTCGTTCTCGCGCGCGGTGTCGACGAGCGGCTGGAAGAAGCGCACCCAGGTGCCGTCGCCGGCCCAGTCGCGGCTCTTGGTCTCGTCGATGAAGGCATCGGGCGTGATCTCGCCCCGCAGGTAGCGGTCGAGCGTCGCCTGCTCGTTGCGCTCGAGGTGCTCGAGCGCGATGGCGGTGCCGGGGAAGCGTGCGAGCAGATCCTGGTAGATCGCCAGCTGCACATCGTGCCCCGTCGGATCGTCGTGCCGCTCGCCCACGAAGGTGGCATCGGCCGCCGCGGCGCGTGCGATCACATCCGACCAGCCGAGCGCCTCGCCCGATTCGCCATCGAAGATGTGGAGCGTGCGCGCGGCTGGGTCGACGGGCCGCGCGGTGGCGCATCCGACCGCGAGCCATTGCAGCGATGCCGCGAGAAGTGCGAGGAGCAGTGGGAGGCGCGCGTCACGCATGGGGTCGAGTGTAACTGCCTGCCGAGACGCGCGAATCACCGCTTTGCGCTTGCGGGAGCGGGGTCCGTGGGCCACACTTGCACCATGCTTGCCCGCGTGCTCCGGTCCGGTCTGATCGCCCTGTTCCTGACGGGTTCCTGCGCCGCGGCTGTCCGCGCCGACAACGCATCGGATGCCCCCGAGTTCCACGACGGCAAGTCGGTCGTGCGCGCCACCATCCGCTCGGCGCGCGACCTGCGCACGCTGCTCGCGCTCTCGGGCGACGCGCTCACCCACCGGCTCGACTACGGCCCCGCCGACTTCATCGTCGACGCCCGCGCCCGCGCCGCGCTCAAGGCCGCGGGCGTGCCCTTCGAGGTGGTGGTGGAGGACCTCGGCCCCGTGCTGCGCGCCGAGTTCGCCGAGCGTGCCGACCGGACCGCCGATGGCGGCGTCGCGGGGGGCGGTTTCTTCGCCGACTTCCGCACGCTCGACGAGATCCACGCCCAGCTCGATGCGTGGGTGGCCGCGCGCCCCGACCTCGTGACGCCGTTCACCATCGGCACCTCGCTCGAGGGCCGCCCGATCCGCGGCGTGCGTATCACCCGCGCCGCCGCCGGGGCGCCTGGCGTGCTCTTCAACGCCACCCAGCACGCGCGCGAGTGGGGCGCCACCACGGCCACGCTCTACATCGCCGACCAGCTCGTCGCCCTCGAGGGCACCGACCCGCGCATCACCGCGCTCCTCGGCCGCGCGTGGGTCGATGTCGTCCCCGTCTGCAACCCCGACGGCTACGTCTACTCGTGGACCACCAACCGCCTGTGGCGCAAGAACCGCCGCAACAACGGCGACGGCACCTTCGGCGTCGACCTCAACCGCAACTGGGCGTTCCAGTGGGGCGGCGGCGGCGCGAGCACGATCCCGAACGACGAGACCTACCGCGGTCCATCTGCGTTCAGCGAGCCCGAGAGCGCGGCGCTGCGCGACTACTTCATCGCCCAGTCGTCGCTCGCGGGCCACATCGACTTCCACGCCTACAGCCAGCTCGTGCTCTCGCCGTGGGGCTACACCACCGCGGCTCCCGCCGCCAACGCCGCGTTCCTCGCGCTCGGCGGCGAAATGAAGGACGCCATCCGCCGCACCACGGGCTTCGACTACACGGCCGGACCGATCGCGAGCACGCTCTATGTGGCCAGCGGCAGCAGCGTCGACCACGCCTACGGCCAGCACGGCGTACCCAGCTTCACCATCGAGGTCCGCGACCGCGGCGCCTACGGCTTCGTGATGCCCGCGAGCGAGATCCTGCCCAACGCCCGCGAGAACCTCGCTGCCGCACTCGAGCTCGCCGACGCCACGGTCGACGGTGCGGTCATCCGCTTCAACGCCGGCGCGCCGGCAACGGTGGACTACGCAGCCCCCGCGCCGATCGTGGCCGAGGTGCGCGCCATCCGCGGCACGCTCGCGCCCGATGGGGTGCGCTTCCACTCGCGCGTCGGCGGCACGGGCGCATTCAGCGAGACGATCATGACCGCGGGCGCCAACGGCGGGTTCCAGGCGGCGCTCGCACCCCTCGCCTGCGGCGCCACCATCGAGTGGTACATCGAGGCCGAGACCAGCGTGGGCTTCGGACGGCTGCCCCGCACGCCCGGCGCGGTGTTCACCACGCTGGCCACAAGCACCGACACGCTGTTCGAGGACACCTTTGAGTCGAATCTCGGCTGGACCACTGGCGCCGTCGGCGACAACGCCACCAGCGGCCTCTGGACGCGCGTGGATCCCGTGGGCACCGCCGCGCAACCCGAGAACGATTCGGCCGATGCGGGCGCCCTCTGCTGGGTCACGGGCCAGGGGCCCGTGGGCGGCGCGGTCGGTACCGCCGATGTCGACGGCGGCACCACCACGCTCGTTTCCCCCGCGCTGGATGCAAGCCATCCCGAGAGCGTGGTCGCCTACCGCCGC
The DNA here is from genome assembly GCA_903856525.1 of uncultured bacterium. GTDB lineage: Bacteria > Planctomycetota > Phycisphaerae > Phycisphaerales > SM1A02 > QWPT01. The sequence continues at coordinate 8,644 of CAIOCH010000286.1, forward strand.
TGGTACTCGAACAACGCGGGCAGCGCGCCGAACGCGGACTCCATGCCCGTGCAGATCTCGGGCGACGGCGGCGCCTCGTGGGTCACGCTCGAGGAGGTCGCGGAGAACGCCAACGCCTGGGTCGACAGGAGTTTCCGCGTGGCCGACTTCGTGACGCCCAGCGCCAATGTGCGCCTGCGCTTCCAGGCGCGCGACCTTGCGGCGGGCTCAGTGGTCGAGGCGGGCGTCGACTTCGTGCGCGTGCTGGTCACGGCCTGTCCCACCCGCCCCGAGGATCTCGACGGCAACGGCGAGGTGAATGCGGCCGATCTCGCGGTCATCCTCAACAACTGGGGCGGCTCGGGCGCCGGCGACCTCGACGGCGACGGAACTGTCGGCGCCGCGGACCTCTCAGCGGTACTGAACGCGTGGGGGTGATGGGGGTTGCGGGATCATCGCGCCGGCTGCAGTCGGCCTGTGTGGGTTGTTCCAGCTGTGCCGAGGACGCAGACGCGCTCATGTCCTGCAGGAACGTCAACGCACTCGCAGCCATCCCATCCCGTGGCATCCTCCCCACGTGGGAAGAGTCGCCATCCGCAGATCCGCATGCACGCGCGTGTCCGCCATCGCCGCGGCGGTGTTGGCCCTGTTGGGTTGCATCGGCCCGTCCGCCAGCGCCTCGGCGCAGAGCTGCCCGCTCTACTTCACCGACTTCGGCTCCATCGCCGGTCCGCCCGATCTCGCGGAGGGTGACCTGCGCGTGCTGTGGTGCGACGCCACCAGCTCGATCGCCAC
>CAIOCH010000287.1 GCA_903856525.1 uncultured bacterium
CATGGCACGTGCCGTGCACCCGCCGTATCGTGTGCGCATGAGCACCGCCGACACCATCCGCCGCCTGCACGACCACCGCCTGTGGACCCGCGCCAAGATCCTCGCCGCAGCGCGGACCTGCTCCGACGCGGAGCTCCATCGACCCTTCGAGATGGGCGTTGGCACGCTCTTCGGCACAATCGTCCACCTCTGGGGCGCCGAGATGGTCTGGGCGAATGTGCTCGAGGAAGGCGACCCCGCCTTCATGATCCCGCCCGCAAGCGCGTTTCCGACGCTCACGGCGCTCGAGGAGTCCTGGACCCCGCTCGACGCACGCTGGGCGAAGCTGCTCGCCCGCGCCGACGACGCAGCCTTTCTCGCGAAACCGATGCCGCGGGTCCGCGACGGCAAGTCCTACATCACGAACGCCCACGACATCTACCTCCATGTCTGCACGCACCAGCACTACCACGCCGCGCAGATCTCGAACATGCTCCGGCAGATGGGCAAGTCCCTCGGCCCAAACGACTTCATCGTGATGGCCCGCGAGCAGTGGAACGCCTGATGCTCGGCTACACTGCCGCCTCGCTCGGGGCGCGTCCCACACACGCAGGACGCTGAGAAGCACCCGTTGAACCTGATCCGGCTCGCACCGGCGGAGGGAAGCGAATGCGCGGATCCGCGCCTTCCTTCACCGTCCGTCGCCCGCCGACCGGCGCCCGAAGGAAGCACGATGATCACCACCGCCACCACGCTCGGCACCAGCTACGACCTCCCCCTCCACGGCGCGCACAACCCGTCGACCGCAGCGCAGGGCACCACGCCAGGCTCGTTCGCCAAGCGCGCCGACATCGGTGGTCCGTACGCCTTCGCCTCGCCCGATACGCCGGGCATGCCTGAGCCGAGCGTGAAGACCGCGTGGGACTTCCTCCCGTCCGGCTGGTCGACGGTCGAACTCGCGGAACCCTCGCATGTGAAGTGCACCAACTGCTGCGGCGACGCCTACGACTCCGTCGAGTTCGCCAACGCCCGCGGCGAGTGGCGCCGCGTCATCCACCCGAAGTCCTTCACCCCGATCACGCAGCTTGAGAGCGCGCGCCTGGGCATCATCACGCCTGAGATGACGCGCGTCGCCGAGCGCGAGCCGCACCTTACCGCGACCGAAGTCCGCGACGAGATCGCCGCCGGCCGCATGGTCATTCCCGCGAACCGCACCCACCTCGGCTTCAAGCTCGACCCGATGGCCATCGGCCGCGCGTCCAAGACCAAGATCAACGCCAACATGGGCGCCTCGCCCGTCTCCTCCGGCACCGACGAGGAAGTCGAGAAGCTCAAGTGGGCCGAGAAGTGGGGCGCCGACACGGTCATGGACCTCTCGACCGGCGGCAACCTCGACGAATGCCGCGATGCGCTCTGCAGGAACTCCACCGTCCCGATCGGCACCGTCCCCATCTACTCGATGATCATCGGCCGCAAGATCGAGGACCTCAACGAGGAGATGGTGCTCGCCACCCTCGAGCACCAGGCGCAGCAGGGCGTCGACTACTTCACCATCCACGCGGGCGTGCTCAAGGAGCACCTGCCGTTCATCAAGAAGCGCCTGATCGGCATCGTCTCGCGCGGCGGCTCGCTGCTTGCCAAGTGGATGCTCGTCCACAACAAGCAGAACCTCATGTACACCGGCTGGGAGAAGATCTGCGAGGTCATGCGTCGCCACGACGTGACCTTCTCGATCGGCGACGGCCTGCGCCCCGGCGGCCTCGCCGATGCGACCGACCGCGCGCAGCTCTCCGAGCTCGAGACCATCGGCGAGCTCACCGAGCGCGCGTGGCGCATGGGCGTGCAGGTCATGGTCGAGGGCCCCGGCCACGTGCCGTTCGACCAGATCGAGTTCAACATGAAGCTCCAGCGCTCGCTCTGCCACGGCGCACCGTTCTACGTGCTCGGGCCGCTCGTGACCGACATCTTCCCGGGCTACGACCACATCACGAGCTGCATCGGCGCCACCGCCGCGGGCTACCACGGCGCGAGCATGCTCTGCTACGTCACGCCCAAGGAGCACCTCGGCCTCCCGAAGAAGGACGATGTGAAGCAGGGCTGCATCGCCTACAAGATCGCGGCGCACGCGGCCGATGTGGCGCTCGGGATCCCGGGCTCGCGCGACCGCGACGACGAGCTCACGAAGGCCC
>CAIOCH010000288.1 GCA_903856525.1 uncultured bacterium
TGACGAGCTCCTCGTTGCGCACCTCGAGCTGCGAGAGCTCGTCGATGGCGTCGAGGTTCACGTTGCCGAGCTTGCGGATGAGGTCCTTGAGCTCGTCGACCTCGCGCTGGGCGGGTTCGCGTTCGATGGCCACGAAGCCCTCGGCGGCGCGCTCCTCGAGATAGGCGGGGTAGGCGCCGCGGAGGTCGAGCTCCGCCTCGTTGAGCGTCTGCTCTTCGAGGCTCTCGCGGCGCACCTCGAGCTCGCGGCGCGAGAGCTCGACGGCGTGGGCGTTGCGCTCGACGCGGGTGGCGTCGGTGCGGGCGGCCTCGACCTCGCGGGTGGCGGTCTCGACGGCAGACTGCGCCTCGCGCAGCCGCTCGGCCACCACGGTGAACTCGCCGGCGAGGCCCGCGAGGCCGGTCGTGGCCTCCGCGAGTTCGCCGTTGCTCTCCTCGAGCATCGCCTCGGCGCGCTCGATGGCGGCGACGCGACGGAGCGTGCTCTCGCGGAGCGCTGCGTCCTGGCGCGCGAGCTCGCCGCTGCGGCTCTCGATGTGCCGGAGCTCGCGCTTGGCGGCCTCGAGGGCTGCGATCGCCTCGGCGGTACGCACGCGGGCGGCGGCGAGCGCGTCTCCCGCCTCCTGCGCCACGGCCTTGGCGGCCTCGAGGGCGGCGCGGGCCTCGTCACGCTTGGCGGCGGCGGCGTTGGCGTCCTGCGCGAGCGACTCGAGCCGCGTCTGCACGGAGCGCGCCTCCTCGTCACTGACGCGGTGGCGGTCGACCAGGTGTCCGCGCTCGGCCGACGCCGAGTCGCGCTGGCGCTCGATCTGACGCATGAGCTGCTCGGTGCGCTCGGTCTGGTGGGTGGCATCGAGCGCGCTGCGGCGGGCATCGGCGAGCGCCTGGTTGGCGGTGCGCGCGGCTTCCTGAGCCGCCTTCGACTCGACATCGAGCTGCAGCGACTGCTCCTCGAGCTCGGCCACATGGGTGGCGAGCTGCGCGGAGCGCGCCACGAGCTCGGCGAGCTCGGCGCGGCGGGCGAGGAATCCGCCCGAGGCGGCGTCGGCGCGGGCGGAGGCGTTGGCGATCACGCGGCCGCGCTCATCGACGAGCGCGCCCGTGCGGGTGGCGATGCGGCAGCCGGCGAGCGGACCGCGCGCGAGCTCCACGGCGCGCTCGATGCTGTCGACCACGAAGGTGTGTGCGAGCAGGCGCTCGGCGAGGGCGCGGGTGCGGGCGTCGACGCGCACCAGTTCGAGCACGGGCGTGGCGCCGGCGACGGGGGGGATGGCGGACGCGGAACCGGATCCGGCAGCGCGCGCAGGTGCGAGCGCCTCGTTTGCGGCGAAGGCCACGCGCGAACGCAGCGAGAGCGCCGCCTCTGCGTGGGCCGCGAGCTGGGCGGAGTCGGCGATGACCACGAGTTCGAGCAGGTCGCCGAGCGCGGCCTCGACGGCATCGGCGTCGGCGCGGTCGGTGTCGACGAGATCCGCGAGCACACCCACGACGGAGCCGAAGCGGTTGCGGTCGTTGAGCACCGTGCGCACGCCTGAGCCGAGGCCCTCGTGGGCGCGGCCCATCTCATCGAGCACGCGTCGGCGGCTCTCGACGGCGGTCTTCTCGTCGCGCACGCGGGCGAGGGTGCGCGCGAGCTGCGACTGCGACTCGGTGAGCGAACTCGCGGCGCGTGTGCGCTCGTCGAGCTGGCGCTGGATGCGCACGATCTCGTCCTGCGCCACCAGTCCGCGCACGACATGCTGGAGCCGGGTGGCGCGCAGCGAGTCGAGTTCGCGCGCGAAGGGCTCGATGCGCGCCTCGAGGCGCCGCAACTCGTCGGCCA
>CAIOCH010000289.1 GCA_903856525.1 uncultured bacterium
CATGCCGCCAGCGTTCAATCTGAGCCAGGATCAAACTCTTCAAGAAGTTTTAAGCAGCTTGCGCTGCGTACCGTTGAAGGTTTGCCCGGCCAAACCGACAATATTTGTCGGCCGGTCGTCTCATGTTTCCATCCATTTGCATGGCCATGAGTGGTGGACGGCAAATCCACCAAATTCTGATGAACATCACTACCAGCTGGGCAAGCCCAGACTGACAGCGACCATTGGAATTGATCAATGTCTTTGGCATCACGGAGGATGTTCATCTGCCGCCACAATCGTGGCGGCGGGTTGCGCTTGGGACGCCGGCCGTGACCGACATCCTGCGCGAAACATCCTCGCGGTTTCCAACTGCTGACTTGTCAAAGAAAGGCGCGGTTCTCACCGCGTCCCGCGGCGGTGTTCGTCGCGGGTCGGGAAGTTTAGCGAAACCCAAAGTGGTGTCAACCCCTTCGGACGAGTTCCCCTCGGTGATTTTGCGAGGTTTTCAGGAGCGTTCCGCCGTGCGCCCGAGAACCAACGAAAAACTGGGATTTCTCGTCCGAGAATGGGTGTTATGCAGACGTGAAGCGTCCGGCCACTCTGAACCCGCCAAAATTGTATCGATTTCTCGGACGCCACGGGCTTCTATCTCAGAACTTATCCACATTTTGCCGTGCCCAAACGGACTTCATTGGAGGTCGTCCAGTGGATCCGGGCCCCCAACGAACCCGATCGCGCTTCGCCGCGGCGGGTCCGCGGCGGCGCAGACCGCCAGAAGCAGTTCCGTGGCCCCCAGCTCCGCCAGGACGGCCGAGGCCTCCCGAACCGTCGCGCCGGTGGTGCGGACGTCGTCGACCAGCAGGATTCGCCGAAACCCCGCCTTCAGCCCCCCTCGGCGGGCGGCGTACCTGCCCCGGTTCGCGTTGCGGACGGATCGATCGCCGCCGGTCTGCCGGTGCGCGAGCCGCGCGCGGATCGGCCAGGCCCGCGGAACCTCGATGACACGGGCAACCTCGTCGGCAAGCACGGCGCAGTGGTCGATCCCGCGCAGCGTGCGCCGCAGCCAATGCACCGGAACCGACACCACGCAATCTGGGCGGGCAATGCGCCCCTCGAGGATCGCCTGCTTCACCTGCTGACCAAGCTCCGTTCCCATGATCACGCCCATGTCGCGCCATGCGCGCTGCTTGATCGCGGGAACCCATTGCGAGAGTGGCGGCGCGTAGCGGCCGAGCCGCACCACCCCGCCGAGCCTGAGCCCGCGCACGAGCGACCTCCGGTCGCGGCACTCGCCGCATCCGCGCCGAAGATCCTCGAAGGGCGCACGGGTGGTGCCGCAGCGGCCGCAGTAGGCATCGAGGTCATCACGGCGCCATGCGGCCATCTGCAGAAGCGCGGTGGCCGACGGCATGCGGTGGCCAAGCACCGAGCGCTCGAGCCAGTCGAGCCGTTGCGCGCGTGCCAGCGCCCTCCCCTCCCGCCGTGCGCCGCGAGCGTCCTCGTTCATCTCCCTCACGGCGCGTGCGAGTTCCCGCGCCGACGCGGGCTGCTTCGTCGATGCAGTCCTCGGCGACGCAGGCTTCGGCGGGTCACTCGTCGGCGGGCGACCCGTCGCCGCAGTCGTGGACGCACCGGCAGCCGCACTGGTGACCGCACCCGCGACCGTGGCGTTTGGCACGGACATCGTTCGCGACGCGGTCTGCGGTACGGCCTGTCCGGCACAGTCGCCTTCGTGCGATGCGGCGCCACCGCGACCGCCGACGGGATCGCTTCCCTTCATCCCCTGCTCCTTTCGCAAGCATTGCGCGTCGAGGCCATCGGGCTTCGACGCGATCGAGGCACGCTACCGCTGCCGGGAGCCGACTCCCGAATCCAGCGCATTTTGTTTTCGCACTTCATCGGTGCGTCGCGGAGAACCAGTCCGGGACGGACCGCTTCCGCCGTCGCGGTGCTGGAGGAAAAAAGCAGACGGGGCGCGGAGGCGCCCCGTCTGGATCGGCTGCGGGATGGCTCGCGCGCTCAGCGCATCATCTTGCGGAGCACCGTGTTGAGGATGCCGCCGTTGCGGTAGTACTCGACCTCGACCGGCGTGTCGACGCGGCAGAGCGTCTCGAACTCGACGGTGCTGCCGTCGGCGCGCTTGGCGACGACCTTGATGTTCTGGCGCGGCTTGAGGTCCGACGGGATGTGCACATCGAAGGCCTCGTCTCCCTTGAGCCCCAGGGAATTGCGGTCCTGGCCCGCGAGGAAGGTGAGCGGCATGACGCCCATGCCCACGAGGTTCGAGCGGTGGATGCGCTCGAAGCTCTCGGCGATCACGACCTTGACGCCGAGCAGGAAGGTGCCCTTCGCCGCCCAGTCGCGCGACGAGCCCATTCCGTAGTCCTTGCCGGCGAGGACGACGAGCGGAACGTTCTTCGCCTTGTACTGGACGCTCGCGTCGTAGATCGACTTGACGGTGCCGTCGGTGAAGTCGGTGGTCACGCCGCCGGTGGTGCCGGGGGCGAGCTCGTTCTTGATGCGGGTGTTGGCGAAGGTGCCGCGGGTCATGACGCGGTCGTTGCCGCGGCGCGATCCGTAGCTGTTGAACATCGCCGGCGTCACGCCGTGCTCGACCAGGAACCTGCCGGCGGGGCCGTCCTTCTTGATGTCGCCCGCGGGCGAGATGTGGTCGGTGGTCACCGAGTCACCCAGCTTGGCGAGGCAGCGCGCGCCCGTCACCGAGGTGATGGTGCCCGCCTCCTTCTTCATGTCGACGAAGAACGGCGGCTCCTGGATGTAGGTCGACTTGGCGTTCCAACCGTACATCTCGCCGCCGCCCGTGGCGATCTTCTGCCAGGCGTCGGAGCCCTTGAAGACGTCGGCGTACTCCTTCTCGAACTGGGCGCGGGTGACGAACTGGTGCACCGCGTCCTCGACCTCCTTGGCGGTCGGCCAGATGTCCTTGAGGTACACCGGCTTGCCGTCCTTGGTGGTCGCGAGGACGTCCTTCTGGAGGTCGATGTCGACCGTGCCCGCGATCGCGTAGGCGACGCAGAGCGGCGGCGAGGCGAGGTAGTTCGCCTTCACATCCTGGTGGACGCGCGCCTCGAAGTTGCGGTTGCCCGAGAGGACGCTGGTGACCGCGAGGTCGCCCTCCTTGATGGCGGCGCCGATGTGGTCGGGCAGCGGACCGGAGTTGCCGATGCAGGTGGTGCAGCCGTAGCCGACGGTGTTGAAGCCGACCGCGTCGAGCGAGGCGGTCAGGCCCGCCGCGTTCAGGTACTCGGTGACGACCTTCGAGCCCGGGGCGAGCGAGGTCTTGACCCACGGCTTGCGGGTGAGGCCGAGCGCGGCGGCCTTCTTGGCCACGAGACCGGCGCCGATCATGACGCTCGGGTTCGAGGTGTTGGTGCAGCTGGTGATCGCGGCGATCACGACCGAGCCGTGCTTGAGCTGGTACTCGTGGCCTTCGGGATCGCGCACGCTCACGCCGTCGGCGGCGGTCATCGTGGTCGCGTTCGGGGTCGCGGCGTTCGCGCCCTTGTTGTAGATCTTGCCGAGGTCGCGGCGCCAGCCCGTCTGCATATCGGTGAGGGCGACGCGGTCCTGCGGACGCGCGGGGCCCGCGAGCGACGGCACGATGGTCGAGAGGTCGAGGACGAGCTCACTCGAGTAGACGACCTTCGAGTCGTCCTCGCGCCAGAAGCCGTTCTGCTTGGCGTACGCCTCGACCGTCTTCACGAGGCCCTCGGGGCGGCCCGAGAGGCGCATGTAGGCGAGCGTCTGCTCGTCGACGGGGAAGAAGCCGATGGTGGCGCCGTACTCGGGCGCCATGTTGGCGATGGTGGCGCGGTTCGCGAGCGGCATCTCGGCGAGGCCGGGGCCGAAGAACTCGACGAACTTGTTCACCACGCCGTGCTTGCGGAGCATCTCCGTCGCGCGCAGCACGAGGTCGGTCGCGGTCACGCCCTCGGGGAGCTTGCCCACGAGCTTCACGCCCACGACCTCGGGAATGAGCATGTAGATCGGCTGACCGAGCATGACCGCCTCGGCCTCGATGCCGCCCACGCCCCAGCCCACGACGCCGAGGCCGTTGATCATGGTGGTGTGGGAGTCGGTGCCGACGAGCGAGTCGGGGTAGAGGACGCCGTCCTTCTCCCAGACGACCTTGGCGAGGTACTCGAGGTTGACCTGGTGCACGATGCCCGTCGCGGGCGGAACCACGCTGAAGTTCGAGAACGCGCCCTGGCCCCACTTGAGGAACTCGTAGCGCTCCATGTTGCGCTCGAACTCCTTCTCGCCGTTGATGGTGAGCGCGACGCTCGAGGCGAACGCGTCGACCTGGACCGAGTGGTCGATGACGAGGTCGCAGGGAACGAGCGGATTGACCTTCTTCGGATCGCCGCCGAGGCGGGCCATCGCGGCGCGCATGGCGGCGAGGTCGACCACGCAGGGGACGCCGGTGAAGTCCTGCAGCACGACGCGGCCAGGCATGAACGGGATCTCGTTCTCGCCGACGTTGCGCGCGTCGTAGCCCATGAGCGCCTTGAGGTGCTCCTCGGTGACGATGAAGTCATCGAAGTTGCGCAGGCAGCTCTCGAGGAGCACGCGGATCGAGATCGGGAGCTTGCGGAAGTCGCCGAACTTCGCGAGCGCGTCGAGGCGGTAGTAGTGCTTGGTGCCGTAGGCGGTGTCGAGCGCGGTGCGTGCGCCGAAGCGGTCGGTGGTCGTCGTCATAGGTGTGCCGTGTGCGTCAGGATGGAACGCCAGCCCCCGGCGAACGCGGCGGGCGAGGCGGAAGTCGCGATTGTAGACCGTCCCGCGCGGCGCTGGTTCCGCCGCTGTTCCCGCCCGAACTCAGCCTCCGGGCCGGACCCGCTCCAGGCCGCCGCACTCCGGGCAGGCCGCGTACGGCGGAAGCCCGACCAGCAGGTGACCGCAGCCAGCGCAGCGCGGCATCCCGTCCGCGCGCGCAGCGGGCATCGCCCAGCGGAGCGCCGCGAGCGGCGGCAGACCGACCGCGATCGAGAGCAGGAAGAACCCGCCGTATCCGAGGGACTCGACGAGGTAGCCGCTGGTCGCGCCGACCAGCGCGCCCGCGAGGTACATGAGCCCTGACAGGACCGCGTACTGCGCGGCCGCATAGCGCGGCTCGCACAGCGTCATGAAGTACGCGACGAACGCGGCGCTGACGAGGCCGTTGCAGAGGCTCTCGACCACCACCACCCCGCCGAATGCGGGAAGCGACTTGCCTGTCCAGATCAGAACGAGGTAGCCCGCGTTGGACGCGACCTGCAGGATGCCGAAGACGACGAGCGCCCGCCCGAGCCCCCACCGCTTGACGCAGATGCCGCCGACCACGGCACCCACGATGGTCATCGCGAAGCCAAGCGCCTGGCGGATGGTGCCGATCTCGGCGATGTCGAAGCCGAGCTCCTGCCGCAGGAACGGCATGGTCATGCGGTTCCCCAGCAGATCGGGGAGCCGGAAGAGGAGCGCCACGAAGAGGACAACGCCGAGGCGCGGACCAAGCGTGCGCGCGAACGATCTCGCGGGTCCCACCAGCGATTCCCCGAGCGAGGACGGCGGACGACGGCGCGGCGGCTCGGGCGCGAAGAGGGCGCCGGCGAACCCGACCAGCATTGCCAGTCCACCCCCGCCCACCGCGAGCTTCCATGCCAGCGCCTCGGCGGCGGGATCGCCCTCGGGCCCCAGGAGCAGCGCGATCCGCCCATGCAGCATGAGCACGGCGGCCCCGATCGACACGAAGGCCACGCGGTATCCGAGCACGAAAGCGCTCGCCGCGGGCCCTTCCTCGCCGCCACTGGCGCTGTCGGTGCGGTGGGCATCGACGGCGGCGTCGAGCGATGCCGAGAGGGCGGCGATGCAGAGTCCCACGATGGCTGCGGGAAGGACCGGCGAATCCGCGGCCGTCGGCCCAACCCAGGCCAGCACCACGAACGCCCCCACCAGCAGCGCACAGAAGAGCGCGATCCAGCTGCGGCGCAATCCGAGCCACGCGAATCCCGGCGCGGCCATGTGGTCGAGGAGCGGCGCCCACAGGAGCTTGAGTCCGTACGGCAGCGTGAGCAGCGCGAGGAGGCCGATGTCGCTCGGCTTGAACCCGAGGTCCGACAGCCAGGCCGACAGCGTGTCGTTGACGAGCACGTTGGGCAGTCCGCTCGCGAACCCGAGCACGCCGATCGCGGTGATGAGCCGCGCGCGCGACGGTGCCCCGATCAAATCGTGCCACCCATCGAGATCATGCGCAGTTCGAGGCGAGGGCCCGTGACCACGTGGCCGGGCGGGACGCTCTTGGTGAGGAAGACGCCTCCCGCGATCACCGAGCCCCTGCCGATCACCGTGTCTCCGCCGAGGATCGTGGCTCCCGCGTAGACCACCACATCGTCCTCGAGGGTGGGATGCCTGCGGTAGCCGCGGCGCATGGAGCCATCCGGCTCGCGGTCGAAGTTCTTCGCGCCCAGCGTGACGCCCTGGTAGATGCGGCAGCGGTTGCCGATCACGGCGGTCTCGCCGATCACGACACCTGTGCCATGGTCGATGAACAGCGCATCGCCGATGGTGGCGCGCGGATGGATGTCGATGCCCGTGTCACGGTGCGCGTGCTCGGCCATCATGCGCGGCAGGAGCGGCACGCCGAGGGCGTCGAGTTCATGGGCGAAGCGATGCACCATGAGCGCGCGGATGCCGGGGTAGCAGACCACGATCTCGAGGTCGTTGCGGGCGGCAGGATCACCGTCGAAGGCCGCGCCCACATCTGCCCCGAGCCGCGCCGCGATGGCCGGCACACGGGCGAGGAACGCATCGGTCGCGGCGCCGTCATCGCGGAGCCCGCTCGCCGCGTACGCCTCCTGGACCAGCACGGAGAACCCATGCACGACCTGGCGCGCCAGCGCGTCACCCGACACGCTCGCGGGCCGCAACTGCGGAAACACCAGCGTGCGCAGTGCGTCGAGGGTCTGCGACATCAGCGCGTCGCTCGGTGGCGCGGCCGCCGCCGCCTTCGCGGCGAGCGTCACGAGATGTTTCATGCGCGCGTCCTGCGTTGCATCGTCCATGGCGCGCAGGATAGCCATCGCAAAAAGAACGGCGCGCGCGGTGACCGCGCGCGCCGTGACTGATGCAGAGTCTGTCCGAAGTGGGCGCGGCGAACCGCCGCCCGCTCAGGCCTCGTTTGCGCCGCCGCCACCGCGACGACCACCGCCCTGGCCGCCACCACCCTGGCCGCCCTGTCCACCGCCGCGGTTCTGGAACTGCTGGCGCATGTACTCGCGGATGCCCTCGCGCTCGTCCTCGTCGATCTTTCCGTTCTTGTTCTTGTCGACGGCCTCCATGAACTGCTTGCGCTGCTCCTCGGGCATGCGGTCGAGGAAGGCGTTGGGATCGAAGTTGCCGCCAGGGCCGCCGGCGCCGCGTGCGCCACGACCGCGCGGAAGCTTCTCGAACTGCTCGGGCGTGAGCAGCGCCTTCAGGCGCTCCTCGTAGCGCTCGCCGAGGTCGTTGCGCTCATCGAACACCTTGCGCATCGGATCCTCGCGCTCCTCGTTGGCGCCGCCGCCGCCAAAGGCGCGGGCCATGCCGCCGATGCCCTGGCTGACCATGCCCACGAAGCGCTCGCCGTCGCGCACGATCTGCTCGGGCTCCTCGGTGCGGGCGAGCGTCTTGAGGCGGTCATTGAGCGGGGAGAGCTCGTTGCGGTAACCCGCGTAGAGCTCGGTGACCGACTGCAGCACCGCTGGGTCGAGACCCTCCAGCTTCATGGCCTCCTCGAACATGCGGTCGGTGTTGGTCGCGCGGTAGAAGCGGTCCCAGCCACCCTCGAGCACGGCCTTGTCGAGGCTCTTGGCCCAGGTGGACTCGCCGAGGGCGTTGACCATGGCCTTGCGGTACTCCTCGTTCACGTCGCGGACCGCGGCGCGGAGCTCGGCCTGCCGGCGGAAGATGCGGCCGGCATCGGCCGAATCCTGGTCCTGCATGGCCTTCATGATCTTGGGCATCGACTCCTCGATGTAGCCGTTGCGGGCCCGCAGTGCGTTGTCGAGACGGGTCTCGTAGTCGTTGAAGAGCGGCTCGAGCTTGGCGAACTCGTCCTGCGGCATGCGCAGTTCGTCAACCACGAAGAAGAGGTTGAGGTTCTCGCCCGAGATGCGGCCCCGGGGGAGCGTCTTCTCGCGGGTGAGGAAACGCTCGAACGCGGGCCACTGCGAGAGCTGGTCGTCGTCAAGCACCGCCTTCATGCCCTGGGTGAAGTTGTCGCGCAGCTGCGCCTTGCGGCTCTGCCACGCCTCCATCTTCTCGAGCAGCTGGTTCATCGAGGCCTTGACCTCGGCGTCGAGACCATTGGTCTGGGACTGCTGGGCGAACTCCTCGACCGCCTTCTGCATGCGCTCGCGGAAGAAGGCGCGGCGCGCGTCATCGTCCATCGGGCCGTTGGCCGCCTCGGCGGCCTCGAACTCCTGCTGGAACTTGTCGCGCATCTGCTGCATCTGCTCGCGCCGCTCGGGCGAGTTGAACGACTGCATCATGTTGCGGCCGATCTCCATCATCGACGACTGGATGGCCTCGGCCTCGGGCTGGAACGAGGTCTCGTAGTCGACGAACAGCGTCTCGAGCACACCGCTCTGGTCCTCGGTGAGGCTGAGCTGGCGCACGAAGATGGGCACGTCGCGCCGCATGAAGTCGGCCTCGAGCGCCTCGCGGAGATCCTGCATGCCGCGGCCCATGCCACCCATGCCGCCGCCGCGCTGGCCGCCCATGCCGCCGAACATGCGGCCCATGTTCCCGCCACCGCCTCCGCCGCCACCGCGCTGGCCACCCGCGTTCTGTCCGCCGCGCTGACCGCCGTTCTGCCCGGCGGGCGGCTCGTTCTGGGCGAACACGAGCGAATCGCTTGCGAGAATGGTCGCGGTTGCGAGAAGGGCGGAACGAAGCGTGGTGGCAGAGAGTGTCTTGAACATGGTGGTCACTCGGAAGGGATCGGACGATGGCCGCGGCGGATCCGGACGCGGCGATCCAAGACCGCAAAGCGGCTGGGTGGAGCGGAACGCCCCGATCGCCACAGTATGACGGAGCTTCGACGAAAAATGCTCCAAGTTGTCGGCGGTGACCCAAGCGGTGACCCAAGCGATGACCTCGAGGATGCTGGTGATGGGGAAGGTTGAACCGACTGCGAGGTCCGAATAATGATTTGCCACAGGTGATTGTGCACGGCGGCTGATGCACGCGATGCGGGACTCCGATGTGATCGGGTCAGGCCTTCAAGTACCTGACGAGCCGAGCCTTCGGGAGACGACGCATCGTGCACGAATCGCCAACCACCCGCCCCGCCGCTGCCCTTCGGGTGTTCGTGATGGACCCCGAGGCGTACGCCGCCTCCGCCGTGCGCACCACGCTTGAGCAGACGGGGCAGCCTTGCGCGGTCGTGGCATCCATCGACCAGGCAACCATCGCGATGCAGGCGGATGGCGGCGGCATTCTGCTGGTGAACCTCGACGGCCGCGAACGCGACCTCGACGCCATGCTGCGCGCGGTGCGCGGGGCTTCGGAGGCCACGGCGATCATTGCCACCGGCACCGATGTTTCCGCGGCGCGCGCCCTGGAGTGGATGCGGCTCGGAGCCAGCGATGTGCTCCTGCGTCCGTTCGTGGCCGCCGATCTCTCGGCAGCGGTCTCCAGGGCAGCGCAGCGCTGCGCCCTCGAGTCGCGCCAGGGCACTGCGGCGCGGCGACCCGAAGGCGAGGGCGACCTCGGCGAGGTGGTGGGTACCGATCCGCGCCTGGCCAGGGCGCTTGGTCTGGCGCGTGCGGCCAGCCGCGTGCGTTCCACCGTGCTCATCCACGGCGAGTCGGGCACGGGCAAGAGCCTCCTGGCACGGGCGATTCACCGGGCGTCCCACCGTTCAAGCGGCCCTTTTGTGGAGCTCGCGTGCGGATCGATCCCCGAGACCCTGCTGGAGAGCGAGCTCTTTGGCCATGTGAAGGGTGCGTTCACCGGCGCGGTGGCGGACAAGAAGGGCCGCTTCTTGGCGGCCAACGGCGGAACGCTATTCCTGGACGAGATCAACTCGGCCTCGGCGGCGATGCAGCTCAAGCTGCTGCGCGTGCTGCAGGAGCGCAAGTTCGAGCCCGTCGGCGGCGACGAGACGATCGAGGTGGATGTGCGCGTGATCGTGGCGTCGAACCAGCCGCTGGAACGGCTCGTCGAGGAGGGGCGGTTCCGACAGGACCTCTTCTACCGCGTCCACGTGCTGCCAATCGAGCTGCCACCTCTGCGGGAGCGGCCGGACGACACGATGGCCCTCGCGGAGCACTTCCTGCGCCTGAAGACCGCCGAACTCGGACGCACGATCCTCGGATTCACGGCGGAGGCCGGCACCCTCATGCGGGGCTACCGATGGCCCGGCAACGTGCGCGAGCTGGAGAATGCGGTCGAGCGGGCCGCCATCCTGTGCGACGGGGCATGGATCACCGATGCGCATCTGCCCGAACGGCTTCGGATGACCGCGGGTGACCCGGTTCGCATGGGGCCGGTGGATTCCGATCCCGCGCCGGTTCCGATCACAGCGGCGCGCGGACCGACGCAGGCGTCCGCAAAGACACTCGCCGACTCGCTGCGCGATCCAGAGCGCACCGTCCTCCTGCATGCGCTGGCCGCAAACGGTTGGAACCGGTCGAAGGCGGCGGCGAGCCTGGGGATCAACAGGACCACGCTTTATCGGAAGATGCGCGACCTTGGGTTGCACCCGATGGGCGAGGCAGGCTGAGCCGGCGGTCGACGGTCGGACCTGACGACGGGGTGGGCGAGAGCGTCGGCGAGGGTGCCGACGGGTGTCGTCTGTCCGATCTGTGCGGTCTGCATCGGTGGCGCCGTCTGTGAGGGTTGCCGCGTCTGTGCGGGCGGGACCTCCCGACGCGATGGGCGCAACAAGAAAATCTCGGCCGCCCTTCGTGGACAGAAGTCCAGCGCGTGGCACACTTTGGTCCAGTGGAGTCACGCGCGGCCAATTGCCGCCGCCGTTATGATCTCGACCGACGGAACGTCGTCGTAGAGGTCAGGGAAGACTTCGCGTAGACGGCTCGGTGAACCGAGCCGTGGTACGGGGTGGTCGTCGTGCAGCCCGCGGAGGGGCCGCGCTTCGACGAGATGTCAGTGCTTCGGAAGAGGAGAACACAGATGAAGACTTGGAACCTGAGTGCGCGTGGCGTTCGTGCCGCTGGCTTTGCCGCAGCTGGCCTCACCTGTTCGCTCGCTGCCTCGGCCGCCCTTGCGGGCGACGGGGGCGGCGCGATGTGGTCGGTGATGCCGGGCTACACCGGGATTTCCGACAGCGCCTTCCCGACGGCCTCGCTGCTGGTGGAGGACTTCGAGGGCCTTCGCCCCGCGGGCCTCACCATCACCGGACCGACGATGACCATCGAGGGTGACTCGGTGGACGCCGACGACGTGGCGCTCGACGGCAGCGGCGCCGCGGGCCGCAGCCTCGCCATCGGCACCTGGTCGCCCGATTTCGTGCCCGGATTCGCCTCGCTGCAGTTCTCGGCGAAGCTGCTCGGCGGCGCGCCGTCGCGCGTGGGATTCGTGGTCACCGACTCGAGCGGCATCGATGCGCCGGTTCCGGTCACCATCACGGTGTACTACGCCGATGGCTCGACCGAGTCGAAGGTGTACGACATCCTGAGCATGCCCAACGACGCGACCGACGACTACTTCATCGGACTCGAGAACGCCATCGGCATCGACACCGTCACGGTCGCCTCGATCATTCCGCTGGCGATCGACCACGTGCAGTACAACTCGCCGCTGGCGTCGCTGGTGCGTTTCGTGCGCGATGACGCCAACCGCGACGGCAAGTCGGATGTGGCCTGGTTCAACCCCGGCTCGCGCAAGTCGACCATGTGGAACATGGACGGCCTCACGCGCTTCGGCGGCACCTTCACCACCGTCGATCCGGGCGAGGGCTTCTCGCCGCGCGGGCTCGGCGACCTGAACGCGGACCGCCGCGCCGACCTGATCTGGCGCGACACCAACTCGGGACGCTTCGTGGGCTGGCTCATGAACAACACCTCGGTCGCCCAGCAGGCCTACATCTCGGGTCCGCTGGAGGCGACGTGGGACATCATCGCCATGGGCGACCTCGACGGCGACCAGCGCGCCGACTGCATCCTCCGCAACAGCAGCACCGGCGAGGTGCGTGGCTGGCTGATGAACGGCCTGACCAAGGTCGCGGGCGGGTTCCTGGGCAACTCCTCGGGACGCCGCTTCCTGGGCGTGGGCGACATCAACGCCGACGGCAAGGACGACCTGCTGTGGCAGGACGGCGGCACCACGGTGTACGGCTGGCTGATGGACGGACTGGGCGTGATGGAGCAGGGTCAGATCGCCAATGCCTGCGCCCCCGGCAACAGCTGGCGCGTGGCGGGCGTGGGTGACCTCGACGCCGACGGACGCGCCGATGTCATCTGGCACAATGAGGAGCTCGGCCTGGTGTCGGGCTGGCTGATGGACGGCCTGGCCCGTCGCACCGGAAACTACATCTCCACCACCGTGGGCAGCGGCTGGCGGATCGTTGCCACGCCCGATCTCAACGGCGACGGCAAGCGCGACATCCTCTGGCGCAACACCGCCAACGGCGACGTGAACGGCTGGCTGATGAACGGTCTCGTGAAGCAGTCGGGCGGGTTCATCCGCTCGGTGCCCACCTCGTGGACCAACATCCGCTGAGCAAACAGCACTCTTCCGACCCGACCGCCCCCGTCTCCCCGACGGGGGCGGTTCTTTTTGCGGTTGCGTCCGTGCGGGCGCCGCGTGTTGGGCGAACCTCCCTTCGCCACGGGGCGTTGAGGAGTCCCCACCACCCCCTGCGCGTCAGACTGACTCTGCTGGTTTCAGGTGGGGGAGTCTGGCGGCTTGGGCCGATAGACCCTCGGATCTCCAGCCTGCTGCATGGCTTGAGACGGAGCCCCCGAACCGCACCGAAGGCGCATGTCTGCTTCGTGGCGGGAAGTCCGTTTGGAACGACACATGACGACGCACTCGAAGACCCACTGGATCGGCACCAGCCTCGCGACCCTCCTCATGGCGACGACGCTCGGCAGCGTCGCCGCGCACGCAGACGACATCACGCCCATCGTGATGTGGGGAGCGAACGTGGATGGCATCCAGACGCCTCCCGACCCGAGGTATGTGGATGTGTTCAGCGCCATCGCCCTCGGCGATGCGCACGGTCTGGCGATCCTTTCGCCCGGGCGCGCGGTGCGCGGATGGGGCCGCAACACCTTCGGACAGACCACGGTGCCGGTGGTGGCCGGATCGGTGACCTACACCGATGTCCGTGCCGGCAGCAACCACACGGCGCTGCTGCGCTCGGATGGAGCGATCACCTGCGTGGGCGCCAATGACTTCGGCCAGTGCGACGTGGACGTGATCGCGCTGCAGTACACCAAGGTTCGCTGTGGATCGAACTTCACGCTGGGCGTGGACCTGAATGGTGACGTGCATGCCTGGGGCGACAACGCCGCCGGCCAGTCGACCGTGCCGCCCGAGGCGGTGCGCACGGTGGATGTCGCCGCAGGCCGCGACCACGTGGTGCTGCTCACGGACTCGGACGAGATCGTCTTCTGGGGCGACAACTCGGAGGGCGAGCAGACCCAGCCGACGCTGGGGAGTGGCGTGACCGTGACGGGAGTGGCCTGCGGCTGGGATACGACGGCGTTCCTGCTGTCGGACGGCACCGTGCAGGTGGTGGGCGACAACACGCTGCTCCAGCAGTCGGTGCCGGCGCTCGGCACGGGCGAGACATACTCCTCGCTCCGGGCGCTCGGCTACACGCTGGGTGCACTGCGGTCTGATGGCGCGATCGTGATCTGGGGCAACACCTCCAACGATCTCGATGCACCGCCCGCCGCGCCTGCCGGCACCGTGTACGACGACTTCCAGATCGGATTCGGCTTCGCCGGCGCGATCTACAACCTCGACTGCGACGACGACGGCGACTCGGACCTCGACCAGATCGCCGCGGATGGAGACCTCGACTGCAACATCGACAACCGCATCGACTCGTGCGAGGCGGGAAGCCTGACCTTCGCGAGCTCGACCGTGGCGCCGTTCGCATCAGGTGACGTGGTGACGCTCGCCTTCGAGGACACGTCGGACACCATGACCGAGGTCATGGTGGAGATCGAGGTCAAGGCGGACCTGGGTTCGCCTGGCGAGTACCTCACGCTGGCCTTCAACGGACAGGTGATCGACTACGTGTTCCCGAGCGGCGGGGCGAACTGCCCGGCGAGCTTCCAGAAGGAGACGATCTTCATTCCCGCGGCGATGTTCAACGACATGCTCGAGGATGGCGACGCAACCTTCACCCTCAGCGCGAGCTCGCTGGTTTCGGAGGCGGAGTGCGCGAGTTCGGCCGCCAAGATGCGGGTGAGCTACCTCGACGACTCGGCGGACTGCAACGGCAACGGGACGCCCGACACCTGCGAGCTGACGCTCGGCGAGGTGTCGGACATGAACGGCGACGGCATCCCGGACACCTGCCAGCTCACGCCCGTCGGTGACATCGACGGTGATCGCAAGGGCGACATCCTGTGGTTCAATCCCGACTCGCGGCAGTTCTCGGCGTGGTTCATGAACGGGCTCACCCGCACCGCGGGCGGATACGTGGGCGAGAACGCCCCGAGCGGCTTCTCGATCGGCGGCGTGGGCGACCTCGACGGCGACGGGCGCACCGATGTGGTGCTGCGCAACACGACGACGGGCGCCGTGCGTGGCATGCTGCTCGCGGGATCGGCGCTCGCGGAGAGCGGACCGATCACGGGCGTTGTTCCGTCCGACTATCGCCTGCTGGCCGTGGTGGACATCGACGGCGATGGCAACGACGACATCCTGTGGAAGAGCGGCTCGACCGGCAAGGTGTTCGGCTGGCGCATGCACGGCCTCGCGCGGCTCTCGAGCGGCGAGATCGGCGACACGACCGGGCTGCAGTTCCTGGGCGCGGGCGATGTCGACGCCGATGGCGATGCCGACATCCTCTGGCGTGACACCGCGAACACCGTGCGCGGGTGGCTGCTCGACGGGCTGACCATCACCTCGAACGCGGCGGTGGCCGACGCAGGACCCGTGTTCGGCGACTGGTCGCCCTCGGGCATGGCCGATCTGAACGGAGACGGCAAGGCGGACCTCCTGTGGCGCAACACCACCACGGGCCAGCTCAACGGCTGGTTCATGGACGGCCTGACCAAGGACTCGGGAGGTCCTGTATCCACCACCGTGGGTCTGACCTACGGAATCGCCGCGCTCGTTGACCTCGACGGCGACAGCAAGTCGGACATCGTGTGGCGCAATAACGCGAACGGTGATGTGAACGCCTGGCTGATGGATGGCCTGACCCGGCGGACGGGTGCCTTCATCCGCGCCGCGAGCCTGGATTGGCGCATCATCAACCCCTAGACTCGTCCGCACGCGCCGGCCCGACTGGCGCGCCGCGATCGGCAGAACCTGCGCGAATCGCCCCAAGTCGGGGCGATTCGCCATTTTACGGAGGACCGCTGTATCCAGAACCCCCCCCTCCGTTCCCTTGGGGAGCGGGTTCTTGGCCATATGTTCGCTCCAGAGGGCGTGTTCTCTGGGAGCGCAGTTCGGAACCTGTCGGCAACCTCCCATTGAGGACCTCCCATGAACCTTCGGATGTCTTGCTCAGCTGCGTGTGTGTCGTTCATCCTGCTCGTTCCGACCGCGACCGCCCAAGAGGTGGTGACGCGCAACGAGCGGCTGTTGCTCTCCCCCGCTTCGGCCGCTGCCTCGCAGCGCTTCGGAAGCGCCGTGTCGGCGGACAGCGGTCTCGTCGTGTTCGGCGCCCCGGGAGCCCTTTCGGGTGAGGGCACCGCGACGGTGTTCGAGCGTGGCTCGAGCAACACCTGGTCGCGGGTGGCCACGCTCGAGGCGAGTGACACCGTGGCATCGGACGGCTTCGGCAGCGGCGTGGCGCTCGACGGCGATCTGATCGCGGTGGGCGCGCCCGCCGGACCCGGATCGGCCAGCGCCAACCAGGGTGCCGTGTACATCTTCCGCGAGAGCGGCGGCTCCTGGTCGCAGGTGGCCAAGCTGACGGCATCGGATGCGGGTGATGGCGATCAGTTCGGTTTCGCCGTGGCCATCAAGGGCGACATCGTCGTGGTCGGCGCCCCTGGCGCGGACAACGGCGGCGCATTCGACAGCGGCGCGGCGTACGTGTTCCGCAACACCTCGGGCAACACCTGGACGCAGCAGTCGAAGCTGACGGCGTCGAATGGCGCGCTCGGCGATCGCTTCGGCTCGGCCGTGGCGGCGACCTCGTCGCGGGCCCTGGTCGGTGCACCTGAACGGAGCTCGGGCGCAGGCGCGGCCTATCTGTTCCGCAGCGCATCGGGATCGTGGTCGCAGGCGGTCGCCTTCACATCGGGCGAGGCGGGCGCGATCGGCTACGGCGCGGCCGTGGCGCTGTCGGGCACGCTGGCGGGCGACTGGGCGTTCGTGGGCGCACCCGAGGCATCGAACTCGGGGGTGATGGCGGGCGCTGCGTTCGTCTACCAGCGCAGCACCGATACGAGCTGGCCCTTCTCCGCGCGTCTCGCCCCGAGCGATGGCGAGGCGGGCGAGGCGTTCGGCAGTGCGCTTGGCGCGGCAGACGACCGCGTGGTCGTTGGCTCGCCGCTCGACACCGTGCGCAGCGTGGGCAGCGCAGGCAGTGCGCGCGTGTATCGCCGCATCGCGACGGGCGCGTGGCAGGAAGGCTCGAAGCTGGCGGCGACCACGGGGTCGGCGCTCGGTGGCTTCGGTGCCGCCGTGGCCATCGCCGGCGAGCGGGTGATGATCGGCGCCCCGACCACGGACAACGGCGCGACCGATCGCGGCGCGGGCTACCACTACAAGCTCGAGTACATCCGGGCAGGCATCGATGACAACGGCCGCAGCGACGTGCTGTGGTTCGCGCCCGGCTCGGGCAACGTGGCGGTGTGGGGCATGAACGGACTCGTGCGCGAGAGCGGCGCGATCCTGCCGGGCTCCGTGGGCACCGCACAGTCCTTCCTGGGTGCTGGCGACTTCTACGGCGACGGCCGCACCGCGGTCATGTTCCGGCACAACACGTCGGGGCAGTTCCGCATCTGGCGCCTGAACGGCAGCAGCGTGACCGAGGACCGCGCCATCTCCGGCGGCATCAGCTCCGAATGGGAGTACCTCGCGCTCGCCGACGTCTCGGGTGACGGCAAGGCCGACGTGCTGCTGCGCAACGTGTTCAGCGGCCAGGTGAACGCGTGGCTCATGAACGGCGGCACCAAGTCGTCGGGCGGCGCGATCGGCAATGCGTTCGGACTCACCTACGCGGGTGCGGGCGACTTCGACGGCGACGGCCGCGCCGACATCCTGTGGCGCACCGCGCTCGGGCAGATGCGGCTCTGGCTGATGAACGGGCTCACGCTCGCGTCGGACATCGCGGTGGGCGGCGCCACGACCGTGGACGCAGCCTGGCGCGTGGTGGCCACGGCCGACCTCGACGGCGATGGCGACACCGACGTGGTGTGGCGCAACGCAACGACGGGCGCCGTGTCGGGCTGGATCATGAACGGCACGACGCTGCAGCAGAGCGGCAGCATGCACCCCGGTCTGCCGCTTTCGTGGCGCATCGAGGCGGCGGGCGACCTGAATGCCGACGGCACCGACGACATCCTCTGGCGCAACAGCCAGACCGGCGATGTGAACGGCTGGCTGATGAACGGCCTCGTGAAGACGAGCGGCAGCTTCATCAAGAACGTGTCGTCGTCGTGGTCGATGCTCAACGACGACGACTGCGACGATGATGACGACGCCTGGGACGACTCGGGCGACGACAACGGTGGAAGCAGCGGCGGCGGCAGCAGTGGTGGCGGCAGTGGCGGCGGTGGCAACACCGACGTGATCTCCGTCGCGCAATTCAACACCGCCCTGGCGGCAGCGGCCGCGGCGAGCGACCTGCCCCTGCTCGAGGCACAGGTGGAGCGCGAGGCGGGCGTCGACTACGTCGAGGTGCTGCAGTGGCGCGCGTCGGATAGCCGCCTGGTGCAGGTCGTGGTGCGCGCGTCGACTGGCGCCGTGGTCACGAGCAGCTCGTGGGTGCCCACGCAGAGCCAGCTCGACAAGTACGCGGATGCGCTCTCGGTGCTCGGACAGGTGACGCGGCAGCCGAGTGCCGCCGTGTCGCAGGTGGTGGGCGCCAACGCGGGATCGCAGGTCCACTCGGTGGAGCTCGACGAGGAGGCTGGGCTTCCCAAGTGGGAGGTCGAGATCCGGCTGTCGAGCGGCACCATGACGCAGGTGCGCGTGTCGGCCAACTGAGCGCACACGAGAGACTATGAAGCATGCAGGCGCCGCCTTCGGGCGGCGCCTGTGTTTTTGCCTGCGGTCGTGTGCCCGGGCGCCGACGTCCGGGCCTGATATCGGGCGCGGTGGCGCAGGCGGCGGGCGCCGTGCGATCCGCGCGACCGATGCACGGACGCGGGGATCGGGGCACTGGCGGCGCAGACGGGGTCAACACCCCCTCCACATGGGTCGATGCGATGTGGCCGGCCGTTGGCCGTGCGACGGAGATGTCCCATGTCCACGACCCACACCACACTCGCGCTCGGTTCTTTCCTCGCCCTCTGCACCCCTGTGTTCGCCGACTTCACTGGCTTCGGCAGCAACAGCTTCGTGGTGGCGGGCGACCTGCACACCTATCACATCGTGGAGGTCTACGCGACGTTCGATGACCCGAGCGACCGCATCCTCAACGTCTACAACGTGTCGGCGGCGCTGGTGAACCCGTCCAATCCTGCGGCGCAGGCGGCCTTCTTCCACGCGGATGATCCCGACAGCGAGCTGCCGCCGAGCTTCCAGCCGCTCGGCTACATGCCGCCGGGAGAGGCGTGGCGCCACGACACCTACGTGACCATCGGTGCCGAGCAGGGCAACATGATGAACGGCACGATCCTCGATCCGTCGTTCCTCGACCAGAAGTTCGTGCAGACCAACGCGATCAGCGACAACGCGGGCTGGTACAACATCCCACCGACGAACGGATTCGGCGTGGCGGGCGACGACCTCAAGGTGCTCCTCGGCGTGTTCGTGGTCTCCGGGGATTCGTACGCGCCGGGCCTGCGGCTGGAGTTCGGCGGCACGGTCGGATACGTGAACGGCGGTCAGCTCGACTTCGACTCGGCCACGCGCAGCGTGTCGTATCCGTCGGGAGCGAAGCTCGACTACGTGGCCGACGAGCTCGACAACGACGGCTACGGCGACATCCTCTTCTACAACCCTGCCTCGCGGCAGGTGGCGGGATGGCTCATGCAGGATCTCACGCGCAAGGCGGGGGCGGTGATGCCGGATGTCGTGCCCGCGGGCTACTCCGTGCAGGGCATGGGCGACCTCGATGGCAACGCGTCGACCGACATCGTGTGGCGCGACGCCGAGGGCCGGTTCCACGCGTGGCTGACGAACGGCCTGTCGATCACCGACAAGGCCCCGATCTCGGTGCCTCTCTCCTCGTCCTGGCAGTGCGTGGCGGTGGGCGACGTGTCCGGCGACGGACGTGGCGACATCGTGCTGCGTCACGCATCGACGGGCGAGGTGCGGGTGTGGCTGATGGAAGGCTTCACCAAGATCGTCGAGGGCTCCGTGGGTAGTGCGCCGGGCCGGGTGTGCGAGGCGATCGCGGACTTCGATGGCGATGGCATCCAGGACCTCCTGTGGCGCACGACCGGCGGCACGGTGAGCGTGTGGCTGATGAACGGCGTGGCGACGCTGGCGCAGCAGAACGTGACCAACGTGGCGGGCGCCGTGGCGCAGTCGTGGATCGTGGCGGGCGCGGGCGATCTCAACGGTGATGGCAGCTCCGACATCGTGTGGCGCCACCAGGCGGCGGGCACCGTGACGGCGTGGCTGATGCAGGGCACGGCCCGCGCATCGGGTGGCGTGCTGCATCCGGGCATCTCGCCGGCATGGCGCATCGATGCCATGCGCGATCTCGACAGCGACGGACGCATGGACATCGTGTGGCGCAACACCCAGAACGGCGACCTGAACGGGTGGATCATGAGCGGACTGGCGAAGTCGCGCGGTGGATTCGTGCGCAATGCGAACATGCAGTGGACCGTGCTCGTTCCGTGAGCCCGTCCGGACCCGTCAGATGCGCGCGTCGGTGCGGCGCCAGAAGTGGTGCCGGCCGACGTGGACGCGCCAGTCGAGCATGTGCTGGAGCCGCGCGCGCAGCGAGTCGATCTCGGCGAGCAGCGCCGCGTGGCGGGTATCGCGCGAGTAGTCCGCCTGCAACGAGAGCGCGCGGGCACGGTCGTTGAGTTCGGCGTGCTCGGCGCGGAATCGCGCGAGGCTGGCACGGTCGTGGGTGCGCTGGGTGCGGGCGGATTCGATCGCGCGCGCGGCGCCGGGGCTGATCGGGTCGAGTGCGTGGGCACAGAGATGTGCGTGCACCGCGGTGCCGCGGCGTGCGGCGAGGACGGATGTGGCGAGGAAGCTCGTGCGCGTGGGCAGGACGCAGTGCGCGCCAAGCGGATAGCTGAAGGGCTCGAGGAACGGCACGATGGCATCGAACGCGTCGAAGCCCAGGCGGTCGAGCGCCGCAACGGTGGGCGCGAGTGGGCGCGAGTGCGGACGTGCGGCGCCTGACTCGCCGGGGGGCGTGAGTCCGAGGAGGAGCGCGTCGTGGTTCTGCACCAGTGCGGCGAGGGTGGCGTCGAGATCCGCGGCAGCGACCGCGTCGAGGGTGTCGAGCGCGATGCCGATGCGGACGGGCGTGCTGCGCGGCGTGGCGGCGGATTGCACATCGGCGCGGGCATCCGCGCCTGAATCCGCGCCTGAAACCGCGCCTGAAACCACGCCTGAATCCGAGCCTGAATCTACGCCTGCGGCGGCGACCACGGCGCACGACGGCGCATCGCACGCGTGCAGCGTGTGCGCTGGCAGCTGCGTGGCGAGCGCGCGCGCAAGGAGGCCGGGAAGGCGGTCGGCCGCGGATCCGAAGGCGGTGCGGGCGCGGGTGTCGTACTC
>CAIOCH010000290.1 GCA_903856525.1 uncultured bacterium
AACCGCGTGGTCTTCAACATCAAGGGCAACTCGTATCGTCTGGTCGCGCAGGTGAAGTATGGCCCCCTCTTTTTGGTCTACATCCGCTTCGTGGGAACTCACGCCGAGTACGATCGAATCGACGCCTCTACCATCTGAGGATCCATGATCACTCCCATTACTGACTCACAATCGCACGCGAAAGCTCTGGCCCGGATTCAGTCGCTATGGGACGCGGCGCCCTCTGTGCCAACGTCACGTGAGACAACCTCCTCTGGAATTCTGTGTACCGAAGGGCGGAGAATGGATCTCCCGACGTGCCGAAACCAACCCCTGTACCTGGTCGTGACGATGCCGTCGCCGAAGCCGCGCACAAGCGACGCGGCAGGAGCGGCGCTGCGGTCGAGAGCGCGCCCGCGAGGAAGCGGCGACCGTTCTCAGCTGCCGATAAGCTCCGGCTGCTCAAGGCGGCAGAAGTAGCCCTGGCGAGTGGAGAGCGCGGTGCATTGGAAGCCTTTCTGCGCAAGGAAGGCCTCTACAGCTCGCATCTTACGTTGTGGCGCCGGCAATTCGAGGCCCGCGGGTCCGAGGGGCTCGCTGCACGGCGACCTGGCTCGAAGCCGAAGCTCGACGACAAGGATCGCGCGCTGCTCGCTGCACAGAAGAAAGTCGCGCAGCTCGAGCGGAAGCTACGGATCGCCGAGGCCGTCATTGACCTCCAAAAAAAAGCGCACGCGGTGCTGGGGATTGCTCTGCCGGACCTCGACGAGGTCGAATCATGACGGTCCTCGAGCACCGCGACCCGATCGTTTCTATCGCGACGGCGTGCGCCGCACTCGGTGCGAGCCGCGCCACGCTCTACCGCGCCCGTCGGCCGCCCCCGGATCGTGCAGCGTCGCGCGCGCGTCGCCCGAGCCCGCGCCGGCTCACGGAAGAGGAGCGGCAGCGAATCCTCGATACGCTTCACGAGACGAGATTCATGGACCAGCCGCCGGCCGAGGTCTATGCGACGCTACTCGGAGAAGGCACGTACATCGGCTCGATTCGCACGATGTACCGCGTGCTTGCGGCCGCGGGCGAGGTCCGTGAGCGGCGCAACGTTCGCGCGGCGCAGGTGCACCCAACACCGTCGCTGACGGCTACCGCACCGAACCAAGTGTGGACGTGGGACATCACGAAGCTCGCGACTACGGAGAAGGGCAAGCTATTGCATCTCTACGTCATCATCGATCTGTTCAGCCGCTTCGTTGTCGGCTGGCTCCTCGCTGCAAAGGAGTGCAAGCACCTCGCCGCCACGATGCTCGGCGAGGCCATCGCGCGGCACGATGTTAAGCCTGGTCTCATCGTTCACGCGGACCGCGGCTCGGCGATGAAGAGCGACACGGTGGCGCAGCTCCTCTCAGATCTCGGCGCGTCGAGGAGCTTCAGCCGGCCGCGCGTTTCCGACGACAACGCCTTTAGCGAGGCTCAGTTCAAGACATTAAAGTACCAACCTGACTACCCGGTGCGCTTCGCCGGCGAGGTGCACGCACGCGGATGGCTCGAGCCCTTCTTCGGCTGGCATAACGACGAGCATCACCACGCCAGCCTCGCGCTCTTCACGCCAGCCGACGTCTTCCATGGCCGCGTCGAGCAAATCGCGGCAGAGCGACAGCGCGCGCTTGATGCGGCCTACACGGCGCATCCCGAACGCTTTCCCAATGGGCCCCCGACCGCACGTCGACCGCCCACCAAGGTCGAAATCAACCCCATCTCTGCCGAACCGACCGCGCCGACGGTTGAGGGTCACCAGGCCGGCACGCTCGACACCGATCACAGCGACAAGGTCGAGGACACGACACACATCGCCACTCGACCCTCAACCGGAGGGGCGGAACCGCGCGGCGCGCCCGCCTCTCGTCGCACTCGACGTCCATGCCGCGCGGAGCCGGAGCAACCTCAGCTGGCCGTCGCCTCATAGAACTCAAATGCTCGCTGTCTCAAACACGTTGACACGTTCCGTTTCCGACGTCGGATAGGCGCGGCTGGCGGCTAGATCCGGAAGGATGCGACATATCGCCCGGTGTCACGGCGAGAC
>CAIOCH010000291.1 GCA_903856525.1 uncultured bacterium
GACGCCGACCTCTACGCGGCGATCGACCTCGCCGTCGACCGCGAGGCGCGCCAGCTGTCCGACCACAAGCAGCGCACCCGCGACCACAAGCACCACCACTGACCGACCGCGAACCCATCCGCTTCGCCGCCGCAGAGCACGCCATGAAACTCCGAGAAATCGTCGTCGAGAAGGCCATCGTCCCCAACCTGACCGCCACCAAGCGCGATGATGCGATCAAGGAGCTGCTCGATGCGCTCGTCGCGAGCGGGAAGGTGTCGGCCGACATGCGCGACGCGTTCGCCAAGTCGATCATCGCCCGCGAGAACAAGGGCTCCACGGGCCTCAACCACGGGGTGGCCATCCCCCACACCAAGACCACCTCGGTGAAGTCGCCGCTCGCGGCGATCGGCGTGAGCCGCACGGGGGTCGACTTCAACAGCCTCGACAAGCAGCCCGTCTACTCGATCTTCCTCCTCGTGTCGCCGGAGGACAAGCCGGAGCTCCATCTCGACGCCATCCAGGCGATCTTCTCGCATCTCAGCAAGGACCAGTTCCGCCGCTTCCTCCGCCAGGCCACGACCGTCAAGGATGTCGTGACCCTGCTCGAGGAGGCGGACGCGGGACAGGTGGCGCGATAGGCACCGATGCAGTCGGTGCAGACGACCATCATCAACCGGCTCGGGCTGCATGCGCGGCCGGCGATGGCGTTCGTGGAGGAGGCCTCGCGGTTCGGCGCCGACATCACGGTACGCAAGTGCGGTGACGGTGAAACGGTCGACGGCAAGTCGATCCTGCAGATGCTCATGCTTGCGGGCACGTGCGGGACGGTGATCGAGATCACCGCAGAGGGCGGCGACGCAGCCGATGCACTGGCGGCGCTGGTGCGGCTGGTCGAGGCCAAGTTCGGCGAGGACGAGTAGGCTCGGCGAGGACGAGTAGGCTCGGCGAGGAGAAGTCGCACGGACAGCGGCTCCGACACGGTCGTTGCTCCGCGGATCCGACACATCCGCGGCATCAACCGCCGGCGGGGACTTCGCTCGGGAGTCCCTCGCTCACCGTGTTGCGCGCCATGAGCTGGCGGAGCGCCTCGCGCGGATCGAGTTCGTCGAACACCATCGCCGACACGGTCTCGCAGATGGGGAGTTCCACGCCTCTCGCGCGGGCGATGCGCACCAAGGCGCGGGCGGTGGGAACACCCTCCACCACCGAGGTGGTGCTGGCGAGCGCATCGGAGACCCGCGCGCCACGCGCGAGGCGCTCGCCGAAGCTGCGGTTGCGACCCTCCGGCGCGAAGCAGGTGGTCGCGAGGTCGCCCGCACCCGCGACGCCGAAGAACGTCTCGACCTTGCCACCGAGCGCGACGCCGATGCGGGCGATCTCGGCGAGTCCGCGGGCGAGCAGTGCGCTCTTGGCGTTGGCGCCGAGCCCGAGGCCGTCGGCGACGCCCGCCGCGATGGCGATGACGTTCTTGCACGCACCCGCGAGCTCGACGCCCACGAGATCGCTCGACTGGTAGATCTTGGTCCACGGCGAGGTGAATACGGCCGCCACCCGGGCTGCGAGCGCCGCATCATCGCTCGCAGCCACGAGCACCGCCGGCAGCCTGCGTGCAAGCTCGGCGGCGATGGTTGGACCACTGAGCGCCGCGATCGGCCGCGGGCCGCAGGTCTCGAGCAGGATGTCGCAGGGAAGCCGGAAGGACTCGCTCTCGATGCCCTTGGAGAGGCTGATGATCGGCACTCCTGCAGGGAGTGATGGCGCGAGCCTGGCGAAGGTCTCGCGGATGAACTGGGTGGGAATGGCGCAAATGACCATGGTGGCATCACGCACCGCCGTCGGATCGGCGGTGACGCGCACCGCGTCGGGCAGCCGGAAGCCGGGAAGCCGCGGACTCGTGCGTTCGCGCGAGAGCCGCTCCGCCTCCGCCGCGAAGGGCGACATCATGGTGGTGCGGACGCCGCGCACGGCCAGCACATCGCTCAGGACGAGCGCCATCTGCCCGTCGCCCACGATCACGAGCTGTTCGTCCTGCAGGTCCAGCGTGCACCTCCGCAGGGCGCAGGATAACCGACCCGAACGGCCCGGCTGCGGGACCTGTTCCCCGACGGGACCGCGCCGACCCGCGGTGAGGCGCCTGCTCCGCGCGCGATCCGCGACGGATCGGCGACCGCGGACCCGATGGGCCGAACCAACGGGCGCGGCAAGGCGTACGCTGTGATACGCTCCGCACCCCGACCATGGTCGGGTCATTTCTCACCCTGGGGTCGGGGTTGCGCCTACGCGGAACCCCCTGCCACGCCCCCTCTGATCAACACGGATCACGGATCGCACATGTCGACCCTCACCTCGAATACGACGGATACCTCCGTTCGCAATGGCGCCGACGACCTCGGCGGCGCCGAGCGTCTGGAGCGGCAGCTGTTCGTTGCACTGCTCGGTGGAGTGCTGCTGTTCGCCGCATGGGTCTCGGGCCTCTTCGGCATCGAGAGCTCGGTGCGTGACATCCCCGCCCTCATCGGCGCCCTCGTCCTCGTGGTGCCGCTCGCCAAGGGTGCGTTCGAGGAACTCCGCGAAGGCCGCGCCTCGAGCGACAGCCTGGCCAGCCTGGCCGTGTTCGCCGCGATCGCCAACGAGCTCTACCTGGCGGCGGGCTTCCTCGCCTTCTTCCTCTGGTTCAGCGAACTGGTGCTCTCGCGCACGGCGTGGGGCGCCCAGCGGGCGATTCGCGACCTGCTCGAGCTCACGCCCGACATCGCCCGCATCGTCGGCGCCGACGGTGCGGAGCGCGAGGTATCGCTGGGCGAGGTGCGCGCTGGCACGATCGTGCGTGTGCGCCCGGGCGAGAACCTTCCCGCCGACGGCACCGTGCGCAGCGGCACCTCGAGCGTCAACCAGGCTTCGCTCACGGGCGAGGCGGTGCCGATCGAGGTGCAGCCCGGCGCGATGGTGTACGCCGGCACCACCAACCTGACGGGCCAGATCGACATCGAAGTGACCGCCGTCAAGGGCGAGACCACCATCGGCAAGGTCGAGAAACTCATCCGTGAGGCGGAAAGCGCCAAGGGCCGCAAGCAGGAGCTCATCGAGCGCATCGCGGGCTACTACGTGCCCGTGGTCATCATGGTGGCGCTCATCGTGTGGTTCTTCACCGCCAAGTCGGGGTCGCCGGATGCCAAGGCCGTCGCAGCCGAGCGCGCGATCACCGTGCTGGTGGTCACCTGCCCCGGCGCACTCCTCATCGCCTATCCCACCGCCATGGTGGCGGCGTTTGCGGCCGCCGCGCGTCTGGGCGTGATGATCAAGCAGACGCGCACCCTCGAGAGCGCCGCCGACATCGACACCGTGGTGATGGACAAGACGGGCACGCTCACGACGGGCAAGTTCGCGGTGAGCCGCCTCGCCCCCGCCGACGGCGTGGACGGCGCGACGCTGCTGCAGGCGGCGGCCGATGCCGAGCAGTCGTCGAACCATCCCCTGGCCAAGTCGATCCTGGACACCGCAGAGCGCGCGCGCATCGCCGCGAATCCGCTCGTGGGCTACCGCGAGGTGCACGGCCGCGGCGTGGCGGCGACCACGGCGTCGGGTGAGATCTTCGCAGGCCGCGGCGCGTGGATCGTGGAGCTCAACCCCGCCACCGCAGCCGAAGTCAAGGCCGTCGAGGCCAAGATCGAGGGCATGTCGGGCGTGCATGTGATGGCGGGCGGGCGCTACCTCGGGGCCGTGGGCCTGGAGGACAAGCTCCGTCGCAACGCGGGCGAAGTCGTTTCGAAGCTCCGCGAGCTCGGCGTGCGCCGCGTGGCGATCTTCACGGGAGACCGGCTGCAGGTCGCCACACGCGTGGGCCAGGCGGTGGGCGTGGACGCCATCGAGGCCGAGTGCCTGCCCGAGGAGAAGCACGAGGAGCTCAAGTACCTCATGCGCAAGGGGCACCGCACGCTCGTGGTGGGCGACGGCATCAACGACGGTCCGATCCTCGCCACTGCCGACGTGGGCGTGGCGATGGGTCTCTCCGGCTCGGACATCGCCACCAACAGCGCCGGCGTGGCGCTCATGAACGACGACCTGCGGAACATCCCGTTCCTGCTCGAGATCGCCCGCAAGGCGAAGTCGGTGATCGCGCTCAACATCACGGTGGCCATCCTGCTGGCGATCGTGGGCCTCGCGCTCGCCGCCACGGGTCGGCTCTACATCTGGGTGACCCCCTTCTACCAGGCCGCCGCGTACATCTTCGTGATCGCCAACTCGCTGCGGCTCGTGCGCTTTGGCGAGGAGTTCGCGACCACTGAGGAGATCCGGCGCCAGGAGGAGGCGACCGCGGCCGCCAAGCCGTCGCGGCGCATGCTCGCGAGCACCTGAGTCGCCTGAAACCGCTACATTTCGCGGGCACCCCGCTCCAACGCGGGGTGCCCGCTTCACTTCCGGTCCATCCCGAGCACGCCATGTCGAACATCGCCCAGATCCAGTCGCTCCTCGGCGCAGACGCCGACCCGCTCCTCAACCACAAGGCCAAGGTGTCGCGGGATGTGATCCATGTCCCGTCGCCCACGATCGTCGACAGCGCGTTCGGCCCGAGCGACCGCAGCCCGCAGGTGATGCGCAGCCTGCAGGCGATGTTCGGGAACGGCCGGCTGGCGAACACCGGCTACCTTTCGATCCTGCCCGTCGACCAGGGCATCGAGCACTCGGCGGGCGCGAGCTTTGCCAAGAACCCCGCGTACTTCGACGGCGAGAACATCGTCAAGCTCGCCATCGAAGGCGGGTGCAACGCCGTCGCGACCACCTTCGGCGTGCTGTCGAGCGTGTCGCGCCGGTACGCGCACCGCATCCCGATGATGGTCAAGATCAACCACAACGAGCTCATGACCTACCCGAACAAGTTCGACCAGGTCATGTTCGGCTCGGTGCGCGACGCGTGGAACCTCGGCGCCTGCGCGGTGGGCGCCACGATCTACTTCGGCAGCGACAACTCCACGCGGCAGATCGTCGAGGTCGCGCGCGCGTTCGAGGAGGCCCACTCCCTCGGCATGGCGACCGTCCTGTGGTGCTACATCCGCAACAACGCCTTCAAGACGGGCGGCAAGGACTACCACACGTCCGCGGACCTCACGGGCCAGGCGAACCACCTCGGCGTGACGATCAAGGCCGACATCATCAAGCAGAAGCTGCCCGATCTGAACGGCGGGTTCGCCGCGCTCAACAGCGGCGACTCGAGCTACGGCAAGCTCGACAAGCGCATGTACAGCGACCTGTGCAGCGACCATCCGATCGACCTCTGCCGCTACCAGGTGCTCAACTGCTACTGCGGCCGTGCGGGCCTGATCAACTCGGGCGGCGCGAGCGGCTCGAACGACCTCGCAGAGGCGGTCAAGACCGCGGTCATCAACAAGCGGGCGGGCGGCATGGGCCTGATCTCGGGCCGCAAGGCGTTCCAGAAGCCGATGGCCGAGGGCGTGCAGCTGCTCAACGCGATCCAGGACGTGTACCTCTGCCCCGAGGTCACCATCGCGTGAGCGCCCGCGACCGGGCCTGAAGTCCGCCGCGCGTACACTCTCCGCGTGAAGATCCTCCTCGCCATGTCGGGCGGTGTCGACAGTTCGGTCGCCGCCGCCCTGCTCCAGAAGGACGGCCACGAGGTCGTCGGCTGCTTCATGCGGCTCGGGAGCCCAGGCGAGGAGCTCGAGACGCCCATCGACGGTGCGGCCTGCGGCACGGGATCGGCGCGGATCGGCCACCAGGGCTGCTGCTCGATCAACGACGCGGCCGATGCGCGGCTGGTCGCGGCGCGGCTCGGGATCCCGTTCTACGTCGTGAACTTCCGCAACGACTTCGGGCGGATCATCTCCTACTTCGAGGAGGAGTACCACGCGGGCCGCACGCCGAACCCCTGCGTGCGCTGCAACGACTGGCTCAAGTTCGGCAAGCTGCGCCAGTACGCCGAGCAGCTCGGCTGCGACGCGGTGGC
>CAIOCH010000292.1 GCA_903856525.1 uncultured bacterium
GGCGAGCAGTGGCTCCACGCCCCGCAGGAGGAACGCGCGGGTGTCCTCGATGATCGAGAGCAGCGCATCGCGGCGCTCGAGGGCGCGCTCGATGAACGCCTGGCGGATGGGCGGCGGCATGTCGGGCGGACTGGGGAAGTTGAGGCGCATGACCTCGGCGAAGCTGGCTTCATCGCGGATGTCGAGGGGGATCTCGCCGGCGGCGACGCGCTGCATGAAGGGGTTCTGCACCGGCGCGGTCACGCCCGCGGGGGAGAGCAGGACGATGCGGCGCACGGACGCGGGATACGTGGCCGCGTAGGCGGCGGCGAAGGCGCCTCCCATCGAGGTGCCCACGACATCCACGGTGCCGAGGTTCTGGTGCACGCGAAAGCGCTCGATGGAGTCGATGTAGAAGCGCCAGTCGTGCGTGGCGTCGCCGTGCTTCGGGTGTTCGCCGAATCCCGGGAGATCGGGGACGACCACTCGGTGGGTGTCGCGCAGGATGGGCGCGACCCCCATCATGGCCTCCGCGGAGGTCCCGAGGCCGTGCAGCACGAGACAGACCCGTGTGCCGGGACCCGCATCTCCGGCCGGATCCGCGTCGGACTCTCCCGCGGAGCCCGCGGCGGAGGGATCGGTGTCGAGCGCGCGCCAGCGGTGGCCATCGATCTCCACGAAGCGCTCGGTGACGCCTGCATTCGCGTGCCCCGCCGCCATGGCGATGGCGAAGGCGCGCGCGGGGTCGTTCCACAGCCAGACGCCGGCCGCGACGGCGGTGGCGAGCAGGACGGAGACCGCGACGAGGACCCATCGAATCACGCGCTTCATGGGGGGAAGCGTACGCATCTCGCCTCCCGCTGTCGCGCGGCTTCGTACCATGCCCGCCATGTCGACCCCGATCGGATCCATCGAGGCGGAGGCCAAGGCCTTCCGCGACGCGTACGAGCGCACGCGCGCCGAGATCGCCAAGGCGGTCGTGGGCCACAAGGAGATCGTCGACGGCGTGCTGGTGTGCCTGTTCGCGGGCGGCCACTGCCTGCTCGAGGGCGTGCCCGGGCTCGGCAAGACGCTGCTCATCCGCTCGCTGTCGCAGGCGCTGCACCTCAAGTTCAGCCGCATCCAGTTCACGCCCGACCTGATGCCCGCCGACGTGACGGGCACCACGATCGTGGTCGAGACCGAGCACGGGCGCGACTTCCAGTTCCGAAAGGGACCGATCTTTGCGCAGATCGTGCTGGCCGACGAGATCAACCGCGCGACGCCCAAGACGCAGTCCTCGATGCTCGAGGCGATGCAGGAGCGCAGCGTGACCGTGGGCGGCAACTCCTACGAGCTCGAGAGGCCGTTCTTCGTGATGGCCACGCAGAACCCGATCGAGCAGGAGGGCACCTATCCCCTGCCCGAGGCCCAGCTCGACCGATTCTTCTTCAAGCTGGTGGTCGGGTACTCGACGCGCGAGGAGCTGTCGGTGATCCTCGACCGCACCACGACAGGCGAGAGCCCAAAGCTGGAGCGCGTGCTCGATGCCGATGGGATCATGCGCGCGCAGCGGCTCGTGCGCAGCGTGGCGATCGCGCCCAATGTGCAGGACTACGCCGTGCGCATGGTGCTCGCGACCCATCCCGGCGGGCAGTTCGCCACGTCCATGGCCAACCAGTTCCTTCGCTTCGGCGCCAGTCCGCGCGCGGCGCAGACGCTGGTGCTCGGCGCCAAGGTGAAGGCGCTGCTCGCGGGTCGCACCGCGGTGGCGTTCGACGACATCAAGGCGGTGGCGCTGCCGGCGCTGCGGCACCGCATCCTCATGAATTTCGAGGCCGAGGCCGAGGGCCGCACCTCCGACGA
>CAIOCH010000293.1 GCA_903856525.1 uncultured bacterium
AGCAGGCCGTTCACCAGCCAGCGGCGCAGGGGCAGGCCGCTGTCGATCCAGCGCTCGAGATAGGCCGGGTCGCCCAGCCGCGCGGCGAAGAAGTCGTTCACGAGGTCTGCCGAGTCGCCGAAGTTGCGCAGGCTCGAGCCCTTGACATAGGCGCGCAGCGGCTCGAAGTAGCGCTGCATCACATGCTGCACCACCGCGCGGTGGGCAGCGTCGTCGGCCACGCCGATCCGCTCGCACAGCCAGGTCTGGTGGGTGGTGGGAAAGTGGTCGTGGGTCATGAGCTTTGGGTCATGGGCTCTGGGTCATGGGCTTTGGTCGGCGGGATGGTCGCGCGCGTCCACAGCTCCGCGCCGTGCCAGAGATATGCACGCCGCCGCCGCCCGTGTCAGTCGCGCAACTCGTAGGTGGTGCTGCGGCCTCCCTTGTCGGACTTCCGCAGGATGCCCTTGGCAATCAGGTCCTTGAGGTCGCGGAGCGCCGTGTCGGGCGAGCACTTCGCCAGCTTGGCCCACTTCATCGCCGTGAGGTTGCCTTCGAAGTCCACGAGGAGCCGCCGCAGCACCTTCGATTGCCGCTCGTTGAGCGGCACGCCTGCATGGCGGGTCCAGAACGCCGCGCGCTCCGACACGCCGCGCGCGGACGCCAGTCCCTCGTGCACGGCGCGCGTCACGCACGCCACATACCACCCGAGCCAGGCGGTGACATCGAGCGTGCCGCGCTGCGTGCGCTCGAGCATGTCGTAGTAGTCGGCGCGCTCCCGCGCGATCTGCGCCGACACGCTGTAGAAGCGTCCCTGCTGGCCGTCGACGCGCGCCAGCGCCAGGTCGCCGATCGCGCGCGCCATGCGGCCGTTTCCGTCGGCAAACGGATGCACGGTCACGAACCACAGGTGCGCCAGTCCGGAGCGGACCACCGGGTCGAGCGGCACATCGCCGTCGACCCACGCGAGGAAGTCGCGCATCTCCCGCGCCATCCGCCCCGCGGGCGGTGCCTCGAAGTGCACCTTCTGCCGTCCATGCGGGCCAGACACCACACGCATCGTGCCTGTCTTGGCCGTGCGCCAGCATCCCACCTCGATGCGCGCGAGGCCGCTGTAGCCCGTGGGAAACAGCGCGCCATGCCAGGACCACAGCCGCTCGGCGGTCAGTGGGTCGCGCGCCTTCCAGAGTGCGTCGAGGAGCATCTCCGTCAGTCCGTCGACGGCGCGCGGTGCGGCTCGGTGGCGCGTCACCTCCACCCCCAGCCGCCGCGCGAAGCTCGAGCGCACCGCGTCCTCGTGGAGCAGTTCGCCCTCGATCTCACTCGTCCGAAGCGCGTCCTCCGTCAGGCATGCGAGGTTCGCGGCTTCGCGCGACGCGAGCCCGAGCGCGTCGAGGCCCGCGAGCATGCGGCCCCGCGCCTCGTGGAGGGACGCAAGCCCCGCGGCGAGCGCCTGCGCATCGAATCGCATCGTCGGCCACGCCCCGAGTTGCCAGATGAATGGACCTTCACCGCGCATCATGCGGAGAATAGAGCCAGTGCAGACCACATGCCATTAATCTCCGCATAATCTGCGGCGATTAACCCACCACTCTCCGCACGCCTTCTGCCCGCAAATCCCCTCCGAATCGGAGACAACCCCCATATGGATCCCATGGGCGCGCCCGTGAACGACGACTGCTCCGACCTCGCCGCGCTCGATGCGGGCGACCGGGATGCGGGCGGGCGACTCTACGACCGGCATGCTTCCGTGATCTTCGCGCTCTGCCGCGAGGAAACGGGATCGCGCTCGGTCCAGGACGCTGAGGACGCCGTGCAGGAGACCTTCCTGCGCGCCTTCCGCATGCGCGAGCGCCTGACCGACTGCACCGGTTTCCGCTCGTGGCTCTACGCGATCGCGCGGCTCGTGTGCAAGGAACGAAGGACCACGCGCGCCCGCTCGCGGCGCGATGTCGCGTACGGCCTCGACGCCGCGCGCGGCACATCCAAGGAACGAGGCAAGCCCATGCCCACCCACACCATGCAGGCAATGCTCGAGAAGCAGGGCGGCGCCGCACCGAGCGCTCCCCTCGAACGCCAGGAGACGCTCGCGCGGCTCGGCGGCGCCATCGACGCGCTTCCCTACGACGTGCGCCTCGCGCTCCACCTCTTCTACCTCGAACCCGACCCCGTCGACGCCGCCAAGAAGGCGCTGGGCATCTCCCGCGCGCAGTTCTATCGCCTCGTCGCCGAAGCCCGCCAACTCATCGCCGCGCAGCTCACGCGCGAGGACCTGCAGTCATGACCACGCCCAACGACAAGAACCCCCGCGAGGCGAAACCTCGTGACGAGAATTCTCGCGACCAGAATCACCGCGACAAAGACCACGGCGACCACACGCCCGAGCCCACGCGCGGCGACCGCCTCGACACGCTGCTGCGCGCCTGGCATGACGAGAACCGCGAGGGCGCACGCGCGACGCGCGACGAGATCCTCGCGCAGCTCGCCGGCGGCCCCGCGCCACGCGGCGTGATCGCCCGCATCGGTTTCGCCCGCATGTTCTCTGCGGCGGCCATCCTGGTGTTCTCCGTGGTCCTCGCGCTGCTCTTCGTGCAGAACGCCGAGCAGACCGCCATCGCCGACAGCGGCGTGGTGCAGGTGGCCGAAGGCGGTGCCCTCGACGCGCTCGACGACGACGGCAACACGCTTGGCCCGTGCCCGCTGCAGCACACCGATGTCCAGGTCGAGATCAGCGGCCTCTTCGCGCGCACCGTGGTCGAGCAGACCTACGCCAATCCGTACCCGCGCACCATCGAGGCGGTCTACACCTTCCCGCTCTCGCACCGCGCCGCGGTCGACCGCATGACCATGATCGTGCGCGGCCCCAGCGGCGAGAAGATCGTCGAGGGCGAGGTCAAGGAGCGCTCCATCGCGCGTGCCATGTACGAGGAGGCGCGCGAGTCGGGCTATGTCGCCAGCCTTCTCGAGCAGGAGCGCCCGAACATCTTCACGCAATCCGTGGCCAACATCGAGCCCGGCGCCACGGTCAAGGTGCGCATCGCCACCATCGAGCTCGCGCAGCGCCGCAACGGCGTGGCGGAGTACGTGTTCCCCATGGTGGTCGGCCCGCGCTACATCCCGGGCCGGCCCGCCTCCATGCCCACGCTCCCCGAGGGCTGGGAGGTGCGGCAGGGCGTGGTGCTGCGCGCACCCGCGGGCATCGAGATCACCGGCGAGTCGGCGCTGTCGGCGCCGCGGCTCTCGCAGCTCATCGACCGCGCCGTGCCCGTGCGTGCGCCGCGCACCGAGACCATCGACGAGCTCCTCCAGCTCGGCGACGCGGTGCAGTTCACGGCCCGCTACGGCAACGGCAGCTCCGAGCGCGGGGCGTACTTCCCGCTCCGCGGCATCGGTGAGGTCAACGGCCGCTTCTTCCATGCACCGCTTGGCGCCGAGCAGGGCACGGGCTTCGCGGGCGACACCACGCAGGTACCCGATGCCTCGCGCATCACGCCCATGCCCGTCAAGCCCAGCGAGCGCGCGGGCCATGATGTGAGTGTGCGCGTGACCATCGATTCGGGTGGTCCCGCGATCACCGATGTGTCGAGCGAGCTGCACGCGGTCACCGTGGGTTCCGCAACCAACGCGCCCGCTGGCGGCAGCACCCGCACCGTCACCCTCGATGACCGCAAGACCATCCCCAACCGCGACTTCATCCTGCGCTGGAAGGTGGCCGACGCGTCGATCGAGCCCGCGTTCTTCACGCATGTGAGCGAGTCGGCCGACGCAGCCGTCAAGGGCGGCTACTTCGCGCTGCTGCTCGAGCCTCCCGCGCGCGTCGCGCCCGCCGAAGTGCGTCCGCGCGAACTCGTGTTCGTGCTCGATGTCTCCGGCTCGATGAACGGCTTCCCGATCGAGAAGTCGAAGGCGCTCGCCCGCAAGGCCATCGCGTCGATGCGGCCCAACGACACCTTCAACTTCATCACCTTCGCCGGCGCCACCAGCGTGCTCTGGCCCGAGCCCAAGCCCGCCACCGAGGAGAACCGCCGCGCCGCCGAGGAGTTCGTGAACGGCGCCTACGGCGCGGGCGGCACCGAGATGATGGCCGCGGTCAACGCCGCGCTCGTGCAGGACGGCCGCAGCGGCATCGCGCCCGCCAAGCTCCTCGACCTTCCCGCCGACGGCCGCGTGGTGCGCGTGGCGGTTCCGCACGACGCGCTCGTGCGCAGCGGCGATGCGTGGATGCTCGCCGCCGGCGCCGGCCGCAGCGTGCCCGTCGAACTGACCATCGCCATCCCCGCCAACCCGCGCAAGCTCGCGCTCATCGTCGACGGCGCGTGGGAGACGCGCGACGGCAACCGCGTGCTCGTCACCCGCAGCGCCCGCTTCGAGGATGCCGATGCCCGCACGCGCTTCGTGTTCTTCCTCACCGACGGCTACATCGGGAACGACCAGGGCGTGATCGCCGCCATCCGCGACAACGCCCGCGCCTCCCGCGTGTGCAGCTTCGGCATCGGCAACAGCGTCAACCGCTACCTCCTCGAGGAGATGGCGCGCGCCGGCCGCGGCAGCTGCGAGATCGTCACGCTCGCCGACGAGGCCGACGCCGTGATCGAACGCCTCACGCGCCGCATCGAGTCGCCGGTCCTCACCGATATCGAATTGGATATCAGCGCGTCCCTCGGCATCCGCGAGGTCCTGCCCGCGGGTGATCATCTGCCCGATCTCCACGACCAGGAGCCGATCGTGCTCATGGGCCGCTTCGACCGCGCCGCCAGCGGCTCCATCACCGTGCGCGGCCGTACCGGCGCAGGTCCGTGGGAACGCACGCTGCAGGTGGCGCTGCCTGCCACCGAGCCGGGTCACGATGTGGTCAAGACGCTCTGGGCGCGCGCCAAGGTCGACGCCGTGCTGGCGCCGCACCTCGCCGCCGTCGAGTCGCAGTCGCTCGATGGCGCCATCAAGCGCAGCGTCATCCGGCTCGGCGAGGCCTACGCGATCGCCACGCCCTACACCAGCTTCGTGGCCGTCGAGAAGAGCCGCGTGGTCGTGGGTGGCAAGCCCATGCTCGTGGCGGTGCCTGTCGAGCTTCCCGACGGCACCAATTGGGCGGGCTTCTTCGGCGAAGGCGCCTTCGAGGGCAGTCGCTCCGAGCGATTCGGCGTCGAGGCCCTCGGCCGCACGCTCGAGCAGCAGCAGTGGTTCGCTCCGCCGGACATCGAATCGGCATCACGCGGATTCGGAGATCCTGCGGGAGGAGAAGTCGTGTCGGCGGGTGCGCCGATCGCGGTATCCGCTGCACCGAAGCCAACGGCACCCGCTGAGGTCGCACCGAGCGCGGCTCCCGGTGGCGCACCGGCGCCCGTGAGCGCGCCGACGGTCCAGCCACCGGCACCACCCCGCATGGGCGGCAGCATGAACCGCGGCGACATTCTCGAGGCGCGTGATGGCAAGGCCAAGCGCGATGCCGAGGTCGCGCAGGGCCAGCGTGGAGCGGCCGGGAGTTTCGAGGGCCGTCGCATGCCTGGTGCACCGATCGATCGGACTGCCCAACGGTCCCAGTCGTTCGACCGATCCCGATTCGCCGTTGGCGAGCCGAGTGGCGGAACCGCGGGTGGCCTGGTTGGCGGCTTCGGCGTTGGTGGCGGCGGCGGAGCACCCGCGCACGATTTCGCGAAGGCGCGGGGCAACGAGCTCCGGTTCGCCGACCAGCTCGTCGATGGACTTGCCGCCGCCGGCACGGGCGATGACGCGAACGGCGCCGACTCCGCCGCCGCCGCCAAGCCGGCCCTCACCGAGGCGCAGCGCGACCAGCTCGTCCGCGTCCTCGACCGACGGCTGGTGTTCCTCGCGCTCGCCCGCGCCGTGGGAGAAGAAGCGCGCATCGCGGAGCTTGCTTCGGAGCTCGGTGTGCCGCTCGCGGACGGCCGGGTGAACCTCGCGCTCAAGGTCGCGGTCGGTGCGGACGGTTCGATTCCCTCCGCCACCCTCGATGCCCTGCGCGCGCTTGGTGCGGAGATCAACGCCGAAGTCGCCGCCACCGATGCACGCCGTGGCCTCGTGGTGATCCGGATCCCCGCCACGCGCCTGCTCGAGCTCAGCGCCATGCCCGGTCTCAAGCGCGCCGAGCCGATCCTGCCGTCGTAGGCGCCATCGCCCACTGCGTGCACGCGGCGATCTGCGTGGCTGGTTCGGTCATGAATGGTCTCACGGAGGCACGGAGGACACGGAGCTCCGTGTCCTCTGCGTCTCCGTGAGAAAATTGGCGCTTCAGGAACTCGTGTGGGTTGAGACCGGCCTCGGGGGGAGATCCAGCCTGCGGAGACGGAACGGGCCGCGACAGGGACTGTCGGGGTGGGG
>CAIOCH010000294.1 GCA_903856525.1 uncultured bacterium
CGATCAGCTTCCATCTCTCCGCGCTGGATCTCCACCCGAGGCCGGTCGAAGCCCTCACGATTTCCTGACGCTCCAAATCTGTTGTCAGAAAAGTGCAGCACGGAATCTGACATCAGCCGCATCGGCGCAAAACGCGGGAGACCCCCGATGGCGTCCCCGATAGCGCCTGCACCGTCGATCGGATGGGTATCGCCACCCAGCTCCCGAACGACCGCCACCCGCCGACCGGCGTTCGTCAGCGTGAACCTGATCGGGCTCGACCCGAGCGCAGGAACTCCCGAAAAACGGGAGGCCTCACGCCTTCGTGTGGGTACCCCGCACCTTGAAAGCCCTCGTTGCGGCCTCCGTGCTGCGGGCCGCCGTCAGCATCGACTGGGCGCGCAAGGCCTGGCTCGCGTGTACGGCACTTCCGTCGCGGAGCGGGCTCGGGCTCGAGCCGATGGTGCGTAGGGCGCGGATGATCGGGACGCACCTCCCTCACATCCTTGTGCTTCAGACTTCGGGAACCTGAACGCGGTGGTGCTCCGGACAACGAACGCGGCGTCGGAGTCGCTGGATCCGCGGATCCAGCGGAACAAGCGGATGTCGTGCGGGTAGCGGAACCGCAAGCGCGTCCGGAACGCGATCCACCCGCATCTCGGCGGACTGGATCTCCACCCGAGGCTGGTCTCAACCCACCCGAGCTCCTGAAGCGCCCCTTTTCGTTGGTATCACCAGGTCCTCGCCTCGCCTGGCATGCGCTTACGGCGACCCGAGCTGCACGCCCAGACCCTCAGCGCGGATCTTGTCGACCAGCAGGTTGATCTTGGCAAGCGCCTCGTCGAGCCGCTTGGCGGCGTCGGCGAGTCCCTCGTAGAGCGCCGGATCCTGCACGAGCCGTCCGACTGTGCCCTTGCCCGCTCGCGCCGCGGTCACGAGTTGCTCGAGTTCCTGCAGTGCACCGCTCGCGCGGTCGAGCACGGGGATCGCGCCCGCGCGCAGTGCCGCAGCATCGGTCGCCAGCGAGTCGG
Source organism: uncultured bacterium (assembly GCA_903856525.1). Taxonomy (GTDB): domain Bacteria; phylum Planctomycetota; class Phycisphaerae; order Phycisphaerales; family SM1A02; genus QWPT01. The sequence continues at coordinate 1,011 of CAIOCH010000294.1, forward strand.
CGAGCGCACCGATGCGGTTCGCGGTGAGCGTCGCATCGCGCATGAGCTCGCTCGCGCCGTGCGCGGCATCGCGGATATCGGTGCGCAGCTGCTCGTCGTTCAGCCAGGTCTGCGCGCCCTTCAGCGCTGCATCGGCCGACGCGAGGGTGTCGTTCAGCCGCCGCATCGCCGTCCGCAGGCTCTCGGGGTTCGGCGTCGCGCCGTCGGCGGTCGGCTCCACCAGCGAGTTGAGGTTGCGCGCGAGCTTCGAGAGTTCGCCGAAGCTCTCGACCAGCGGCGCAAAGCGCTCGTCGAGTTGCTCCGCCAGGCGCGCCTCGATCGACTGCACGCGTCCCCGCAGGATGGTCTCCTTGTCGCGCGGATAGGTGCGCGGCGGATCCGCGAGGGGCAGGGCGGCCGTGAGCTCAAGTCGCGCGCCGCTCCCGAGGAGCGACGACTGGATGCTGGGCGCGCTCGGCTCGGGAATGCGCACCTTCTCGTCGATCGCGGCCACCACCAGAACCGGCTGCGTGGGATCGCTCCAGAACTCGACGCGTTCGATCGCACCCACCGGCACGCCATTCAGCGTGACCAGGCTGCCCTTGCGGAGCCCGCCCGCCTCGTTGAACGCGACCTTCAGCTCCCAGCGCTGTGCGAACAGCGGCTCGATCTCGCCAAACAGGAAGAGCAGGGCCCCGCCGGCGCCAAGCGCGCCGATCGTGCACACGCCCACCATGATGTTGCGCACGCGCTCTCTCATGCGCCACCTCCGAAACCGTTGCCCGACGCACCCACCGAGCGGATCGCCCGCAGCTCGTCCTCGCTCGCCTCGCCACGCAGGAAGCGTCGGACGACGGGATCGTCCGAGTGACGGAACTCCTCGGGGGCACCCTCGAGGACGACATTTCCTTCGTGCAGCATCACCATGTGGTCGGCCACCTTGAACGCGCTGGCGAGATCGTGGGTCACCACGATACTCGTCACATCCAGTTGCTGCTTGAACTTGAGGATGAGTTCGTTGATCACGTCGGATCGGATGGGGTCGAGCCCCGTCGTGGGTTCGTCGTACAGCACCACCTTGGGCCGCAACACCACGGCCCGCGCCAGGGCGATGCGCTTCTGCTGCCCGCCCGAGAGCTCCGCGGGGTAGCGGTCGTACATCTGCTCCAGCCCCACGAGCCGGAGCACGTACCGCACCCGCGACTCCTCGTCGTACGGCCTCCGGCCTTCCTGCTCCCGCAGCGGAAACGCGATGTTGTCCGCCACCGTCATCGAGTCGAACAGGGCGCCGTGCTGGAACAGGAAGCCGAACTGCCGCCGCACGGGTCCGAGCCGTCGCTCGGAGAGGGTGTCGATGCGCTCCCCCTCGTAGTAGACGGCGCCCTTGTCGGGCCGCAGCAGGCCGATGATGTGCTTGAGCATGACGCTCTTGCCACAGCCAGACGGACCGAGCACCACGGTGGTCTTGCCGCGCGGAAACGCGAGGGAGATGCCGCGGAGCACGCGTTGCCGCCCGAAGTTCTTGCAGAGCTTCTCGATGCGCACGGGCGCGTCGGCGGAGGGGTTGGCCGGCGGTGGCGCCGTGTCGGGTGGCATCGTCGTATGATCGGCGCTCCCATGCCTGATCCGCAAGTGGCTGATTCCCGCACGATTCCCCAGTGCGCCTCCCC
>CAIOCH010000295.1 GCA_903856525.1 uncultured bacterium
CAGCAGCGTTTTTTTCATGCGAGAGCCCTATGCACCGTGAGGATCTGCAGCGAGTTGGTACCGCCCTGTACGCCGGTGAGCTCACCCTGGGTGAGGATGATCTGATCGCCCTCAGCGGCCAACTCCAGCTCGAGCAGCATGTCGAAGACGCTCTGGAACAGGGTCCGGCGGCTGTCGCGCGGGATATCGAAGGCGACCGGATACACACCGCGATAGATCGTCACGCGCCGCCGGGTCACCTCGTGGCGGGTGAAGGCGTAGATGGGGATGTCCGAGCGCAAGCGCGACATCCACTGGGTCGTGGCACCACTCTCGGTGAGCGCCACGATCGCGCGCACGTTGAGGTGATTGGCCGTGTACATCACGGCGTTGGCGATCGCCTCCTCGGTGTGACTGAAGCGCACGTTCGAGCGCTCGCGCGGCCGGTGCATCGAGAGGTGATAGGTTTCGGCGCCCTCGATCACTTCAGTCATGGCTGCAACGGCCTTGACCGGGTACTTGCCCGCCGCAGTCTCGGCCGACAGCATCACGGCGTCCGTGCCATCCATCACGGCGTTGGCGACGTCGCTCACCTCGGCGCGGGTCGGTACCGGGTTGGTGATCATCGATTCCATCATCTGCGTCGCGGTGATCACCACGCGATTGCGATGGCGAGTCTGATGGATGATGGTCTTCTGCAAGCCCGTGAGTGCCGCATGACCCATTTCCACGCCGAGATCGCCGCGCGCCACCATGATGACGTCGGTGGCGTCGATGATTCCGGCCAACTGCGCGATCGCTTCATGTCGCTCGATCTTGGCGACGATGCGCACGCCGGCACCGCCCGCGGCACGTAACAACTCGCGCGCGAGATGGATATCGTCCGCATCGCGTACGAACGACAAGGCCACGTAGTCGAGGCCCTGTGCCGCCGCAAAGCGGATGTCTTCGCGATCTTTATCGGTGAGCGCGGGCGCGGAGATTCCGCCGCCCTTGCGGTTGAGTCCCTTGCGATTCGATAACTCGCCGCCCGCCACGACACGCGTGTGGATGCGCGTGCCCTCGACCTCCGTCACCTCGAGGACGATAAGGCCATCGTTCAGAAGTAGCGTATCGCCGGCGAATACGTCTGCCGTGAGTTCTTTATAGGCGACGCCTACGGAGTCGATCGTGCCCGCACGCTTGTCGAGCGCGGTGTCGAGCACGAACGGCTGGCCCTCGACGAGTTGCACGGCACCGTCCACGAAGCTTTCGATGCGGATCTTGGGCCCGGCCAGATCCCCGAGGATGGCCACGTATCGTCCCGCTCGCGCCGAGGCCGTGCGCAGCAGCTCGATGCGCCGCAAATGATCTTCGACGGCACCGTGGGAGAAGTTGACCCGCGCCACATCGAGACCGGCGCGGCACATGTCGATGAGCACATCGAGTTCGTCCGTGGCCGGCCCGAGGGTCGCCACGATTTTGGTTCTGCGAAGCATGGCTACATTGTGGAGTGCGGCGCGTCGCAGGGCTAGCCCATCGACGCGCTGCACGCGAACCCGGTGACAGACGAAACCGCGATCGCCAACCCGACACTCGACGACTCAGCTGTCGGCGCGAGCCTCGAGTGCCGCCACGGCGGGCAGCGTCTTGCCTTCGACGAACTCGAGAAAGGCACCGCCACCGGTCGAGATATAGGAGATGCCCTGCTCGACACCGTACTTCTCGATGGCCGCGAGGGTGTCGCCACCGCCCGCAAGCGAAAACGCCGGGCTGCGCGCGATCGCCTCGGCGATAACGCGCGTGCCACCGCCAAACTGGTCGAACTCGAACACACCCACCGGGCCGTTCCAGAGGATCGTGCCCGCTGACTGCAGCATCTGCGCCAGTACGCCGGCCGTTTGCGGCCCGATGTCGAGAATCAGTTCGTTGGCGCCGACCGCCGCGACCGGCTTCACCGTCGCGATGGCCGTCGGTGCAAACTCCGTGGCCACCACCACATCAGTCGGGAGGGGAATGTCCGCGCCGCGCGCCTTGGCCTGGGCCAGCAAGGCGCGGGCCGTATCAAGCATGTCGGGTTCGTGCAGCGACTTGCCGATCGCCACTCCCGTGGCTGCCAGGAAGGTGTTGGCGATGCCGCCACCCACGATCAACTTGTCCACCTTGGCGAGCAGCGACTCGAGCACCGTGAGCTTGGTCGACACTTTCGAGCCCGCCACGATCGCGACCAGCGGCCGTGCCGGATGCGCGAGCGCCCGCTCGAGCGCTTCGAGTTCGCCGACCAGCAGCGGACCCGCACAGGCGATGGGCGCAAAGCGGGCTACGCCGTGCGTGCTCGCCTCGGCGCGGTGCGCGGTGCCGAACGCGTCCATTACGAACACGTCGCAGAGTGCCGCCATACGCCGCGCAAGGGTTTCGTCGTCCTTCTTCTCGCCCTTGTTGAAGCGCACGTTCTCGCAGAGCACGACTTCGCCCGGCGCGCACTCCACACCATCGAGCCAATCGCGCTGCAGTCGCACCGGCTGGCCGAGCAG
>CAIOCH010000296.1 GCA_903856525.1 uncultured bacterium
CAGCGACAACTTCACGACAAGCGCGACGGGATCGTTCTGCGACATGCCGAGTGGCTATCGCGCGGCAGTCTCCTCGCCAGTCGACTGCGATGACACGAGCGCCGCGGTCTATCCAGGCGCCGCCGAACTCTGTGCGAACGACGGCGTCGACAACGACTGCGATGGAGAAGCGAACGCCGACGGCGAAGCTTCGAACAGCGTGGCGTACTACGTGGACGGCGACAGCGACAACTACGGCGCAGGCGCGGCGACGATGTCGTGCACGTCGATCTCGGGCAGCGTGACGAACGCGACCGACTGCAACGACGGCAACGCGGCGATCAACCCCGCGGCGGCGGAAATTTGCGATGCCGGCAACGTCGACGAGAACTGCAACGGCGTGGCCGACAACGCCGACAGCGGTGCGGCGGACTCCGGCAAGACCAACTTCTATCGCGATCAAGACGGCGACACGTTCACGACGAATACGGCATCGCGCTTCTGCGATATGCCAGCATCGAGCTACGAAGCTGCTGCCGAAGGCGACTGCGACGACAGCGACGCGACGATCTACGTCGGCGCTCCGGAACTCTGCGCGAACGACGGCGTCGACAACGACTGCGACGGCGAAGCGAACGCGGACAGCGAAGCTTCGAACAGCGTGGCGTACTACGCCGACGTCGATGGCGACAGCTTCGGTGTGGGCACGGCGACGATGTCGTGCACATCGATCGCAGGCAGTGTGACGAACAGTCTCGACTGCAACGACTCCGTCGTGAACTACGCCGACACCGACAACGACGGCTTCGGTGCTGGTTCGCCGATTCCGTGCGGCGGCGTCACGAACAGCACCGACGGCTGCCCGACCGACGCGAACAAGCAGTCGGCTGGCATTTGCGGCTGCGGAGTTGCCGACTCGGATACAAACGGCAACGGCACCGCCGACTGCGCCGACGTGTACCTCGCCCTCACGCCGAGCACGACCAGTCTCGTCGCTGGTGGAAACTTCAGCGTGCGCGTCTCGTCGGGCTCGTCGCTCTTCGCGATGGGTGGCATGCAACTTGCCATGCGCTTCGACACGACGAACCTTGAGCTCATCTCGGTCACGCCCGTTGTGGGCGGACCGTTCACAGTGGAAATCGGCGAGCAGATCGACAACACCGCGGGCACGCTGCGGTATGCGGTCGGTATCAGCGATGGTGACGCGGGCTACCAGTTGGCGTCGGATCTCTGCGACCTCCACTTCGCCGTGCGCGCGAACGCACCGCTGTGCGGATCGACACCGCTCGTCACCTTCGGATCTGTCGGCACGTTCACGACCCGCGTTGTACGCGTGACGGGCGAGTCGCAGGTGCCGATGGTGTCGAACCTCGCGTCGTTCAACCTCGACATCATTGCGCCTGTCCTGAGCGGCGTGCCATCGAACGTGTCGATCGCAGCGGACGCGGGATCGATCTACGGTGCGTACGTGTCCGGTCCCACGATCTCCGCAAGCGACAACTGTGACGGCGCACTCGCCGTCGTTGGCCCGACGTGGCCGAGCGACGGCATGTTCCCGATCGGCACGACCACACTCACGTGGAGCGCGACCGATTCCTCAGGCAACATCGGGACGGCGACGCGCACGATCACTGTGGCAAACCACCAATTGCTCGATCTTTCCATGAGTTTCTTTGGCGGCATGTCGGCCGGATCGACGAGGTTGATCCGTGTGAAGGCAGGAGCCGACACGCAGATCGTGCCCGTGGTATTCACGGTATCTGGTGGCGTTGGCTCTGGCTCGAAGACGGTGCAGGTGCCGGTGGCTGCGAGCTACTCGTGCGTTTCGGCGAAGGATACGGTGCACTCGATCACGCAGTCTGCAGCGCCAATGCTGTCGGGTGTGCGTTACAGCGCGTCGATGGTGGTCCGTCAGGGCGACTCGAACGACGATGACTTGATTGATATCGTCGACTTCGG
>CAIOCH010000297.1 GCA_903856525.1 uncultured bacterium
CGTGTCGCGCCATCTCGCCTGCATGGAGGAACGGCACGGCCAGCCCGCGTCGCGAGCGCCCGGGCAGCACGGGTGCGAGGCGCCGCGCGCGCGTGACCATGGGAAGTGCCGCGACCTCTGCGTCGCTCAGGAACCGCTGTGCGCTCACGATGACGGTGGCCGCGCGCGCACCCGTCACCGTGACCGCATCGAAGTCGCCGCGCGCCTCAAGCGCGGCCGCTGTCGTGCGCCCGTCATCGCGGGCATCGAGCACCGTCACCGCGTAGTCGCCATAGAGCGCGACCTGCGCGCCATCGATCGAGATGACCTCGATCATGCCGCCGCCGGTCGAGAGCACGACGAGCCTGTGCTCGACTCCGCCGCGCCGCAGCGTCAGCCGGTAGGTGTTCGGATGCGGGTCGTGCAGCGTGGCGACGCGGATCTCGAGCTTGGCGCCCGCCTCCGCGAGCGCCGCTGCGCTGCGCGGCAGCCGTTCGTCGTCGGCATCCCAGCCGAGGAGCCCAGCGAAGAGACCGATGTCCGAACCCTGGCTCTCATGGGTCGTCGCGAGCGACCCCTCGGTGTCGAACTCGATGACCGTCTCGTCGGGCGTGCCGCCGCAAAGATCGCGCGCAAGGCGCCCGATGCGCACCGACGCCGCGGAATGCGAGCTCGACGGCCCGCGCATCACAGGACCGACGACGTCGTTGAAGATGCTGGGAGGGAGGGTGGTCGGCATCGTGGTTCGACAGGGTACCCGATGCGCGACGCCGATCAGGATTGCGAGTGTGAGACGGCGGTCTTCCCGTGCGAGTGCTCTCGCCACCACTCAACCACGAGGATTTGAAGGAGTTTCATCGCGGCTAGGAAGCTGATCACCGCCACGCTGTAGGAGACCCAGACAACGATGCTGTTGACCAACTCAGGATCGAACAGCTTCGTCCGGAGCTCGATCTGCTCGACGAAGCACTCCATCAGCAGGCCGAAGACGAGGAAGAAGATGCCGAACGGGTGGATCTTCTCGCCCACCTCGTCGCGTGCGGACCCATTTGGGATCTTGCCAGCGATCTCGAGCACATCATGGCGCTCGAGGATGATCACGCCGACGGTGATGAGTCGCACGGCCAGCGGAGAGGCGATGGTCACGAAGTCATGCGAGTGGCTCTCGTCGAAGTGGAGCGGCAGGAAGTTCAGCGACTTGAGGAACCTGAAGTCGAGAAGGAGGATCAGTAGGCAGAAGAGGATCAAGCCGGGGATGCTGACACGGCGCGCGAGAGGAACGAGACGAATCGGACCATGGTGGAGGGCTCCTCAGACCATGCGGCTGGTTCATTCTTCTGGGAGAACGCAACAATCAGCCAGCCGATTGATCCTACAGCGGACTGTCGGCGCGTATGCAAGGGCATCGCTTCAGAGTGTCCCGCGATGGTACCTGCCGCTCAGGATCGACGGGCCCGCCCATGATGAGCCCCGTTTGCTACGCGCGTTCGGGAGCGACTTCGGCCCGGTTTGCGGGCGTCGAGAGATTCTTGCGGAAAGGCCTGTCAAAGCCTGACGAATCCGCGGCGGTGGTTCCGTTTCCCCTTAGGAAGCCCTGTTGCGGGCCTCGGACAGATTCCGCTCGCCGACCGAACCTCACGGAGAACCCATGCTCTGGCTCACGAACGTACTGCCGCCGATCGTCCTCGCTTTCGCGCTACCCGTAGTCCCGATGGCACCGCTGGCGTTGCTCACGCCGCCCGCCGCTCCCGCCGCCACCGTCGAGTCCCGCTGTGCGCCCGAGACGCTCGACCTCGGCGAGATGCAGGTCGGGCAACCGAAGACGATGCCGTACACGGTGACGAACTCCGGCACTGCGCCGATCACGGTCGAGTCGATCAAGGGTGGCTGCGGCTGCACGACCGTCAGCGCGCCGCCGAAGGATCCGATCGCGCCGGGTGCGTCCTTCACCGTGCAGGTCACGGTGGATCCAGGCAAGCGCGGCGGCATCGACCTCGTGAAGCCGCTGTACGTGACCTTCGCCGGCGGGCGCGTCGAGTCGGCGCAGATCAAGGGGCGCGTGAAGGCGGTCGCGACGGCCACGCCGTCGAAGATCGACGCGGCCGACTCTGCGAGCGCGACCAAGAGCGTCACGGTCGAGAGCGTCGATGGCAAGGCGTTCCGCGTCACCAGCGTCGCCCCGGCCGGCATCCTGACGGTTCCGAAGGATGCAGCGGCCGCGGCCCGCATCGAGCTCACCTTCAGCCGCGACGCATGGGAGCGCGCGGGCAAGCCCTCGTCGCTGGTGCTCTCGACCGACCTGTCGGGGGTCGCCGAGATCGTGGTGCCGGTGAAGTCGGCGCAGTCCGTCTCCATGTTCCGCCTTCCGCCTGCCACAGGCGAGGGCGCTGCGCGCGCGGAGTCGGAGACGGCGCAGGCCGGCATCATCGCCCGCATCGACTCGGACCTCGACGCGGACGTGCGCTCGCCGGAGTTCCGCATGCGCCTGCACCGCGAGTCCGGAATGCTCTTCGTGCACGGAAGCGACGCTGAGGTCGACGCGGTCCGCCGTGCCGTCCGCGCGCTTCCCGCGTCGATGGGCGTCCGCGAGTCGCACCCCGCGCAGGACGACTGACCGCACGCCCTCATGGCCTCGCTCCTCCACATGAGCAGCCAGCACCCCGCGCATGCCCGCGCCGAAGCCGCGGTCGACCCCGCCGATGGCGGACTCGACGACGCGGCGATCGGCGTATTGACCGCACGCGTGGCGGCGGGCGAGGCGGCGGCTTACGAGGCGCTCTTCCGCGCGCGCTGCCGCTTCGTCGAGGAGGAGGCCGCACGCCGCCTCGGGCGCAGGGCCGACCTCGCCGACGACGTGGCGCAGGAGACCTGGATCCGCGTCGGGCGCTGGCCGCGACGATGCGAAGGGGGAGGGCATCTCGATGGATGGCTCCGAAGCATCGTGCGGAGCGTGGCGATCGACATCCTTCGGAGCGAACTCGCGCGACGGTGCCGCGAGCAGGAAGCCGCGATGTCGCGCACCGAGGCCGTCGCCTTTCTCGACGACCATGACATCCTCGAGGAGATCCGCCGCGAGGCAGCGGAATGCGCCGGGATCTCGGCGGAGGAGCGCTCGCTCCTCGAGCTGCAGGTGCGCACGGGCGCGACGGTCGCGCGGCTCGCCGCTTGGCTTGGAATCGGAAGGACCGCGCTCGACAGCCGGCTGCGGCGCGCAGCCGAGCGCGCGCGGGCACAGAGGTACTCGACATGAATCAGCTCACCAGCCGTCAGCAGGACATGCTCGTCAAGGGGCTCTCGGCGTTCGAGGCTGCGTCCCGCAGGCGCCGCACGCTCCGCATCGCGGCGCGCACGACAGTCACGGCTGCTCTCGTCGCCATCGGCGTGTTCACGGGCATCCGCCTCCTTCAGACCGAGGCGCCCGCGCTTCCGGCCTACGTCGAGATCATCGACACCGACCTCGCGCTCACCGGCGAACTCCACCTCGCGCGTGCGTGCGAGCGGATCGAACGGACCGACGGGCAGTTCCGCGTGCTCGAGTGCGTGGCGTGGGCGCCGCGCCCGTGATATCCACTTCGGGCTGTTCCTTCACGGCCCTTACTTCGCGAGCACCTCGACCGCGTCGATCTCGCCGCGAAGGAGCGGCTTCAGCCCTTCCACGGTGAGCCGCTTCGCAGCATCGGCATCGCGCTTCAGGTGCAGGTCGAAGAAGGCGCGCGTCGCGGCGCGGACGAGCGGCTGGGCGTCGTCGCGGGTCGGGGACGGAAGCGAGCGCCCGGTCGCGCCCGACGACGAGGTGAAGTCGTTGTGCCGCGCGTTCGACAGCCAGATGAAGCGGTGCTCGCCTGCTGGCCAGAGCGCGAACGCATCCTTGCGCGCGGCGGCCGAGCGGCCTTCCTGCTGCCCGTCCTTCGAGCCCGTGATGCCGAGGAGCGGCGCCCGCAGTTCCGCGAAGCTCTCGGCGAGGAAGAAGGGCTCGCCCGGGCTCTGCGGCGAGAGCGCGACGCCGCAGGCGATGCGCGGGTCACGGAGGTCGGGGCCAAGCCCCTTGCCAGGCGCCACGGGTGGCGCGAGCCAGTCGAGCGCTGGCCGCATGCCGCACACGACCATGGTCGTATAGGCGCCGAAGGAGTGCCCCATCGCGCCGACGCGGGTGAGGTCGAGCCGTCCCTTCAGTTCCGCGTGCGATGCGTTCCACTCGGCGGCGCGGTCGAGCGCGAAGGAGACGTCGCGCGGGCGGCCGAGCACCTCGCCCGCATCGTGCGTCATCGCCTCGATCGTCTTCATCGCGCGCAGTCCCTGCTGGGTCAGTCGGTCTCGGTTGCTGCCGACGTGCTCGACCGAGAGGACCGCGTAGCCATGCGCCACGAGATCCTGCCCCTGCCCGGCATGGGTGTCGCGGTCGCCGCCAGCGCCGTGCGAGATCACGATCACCGGACACGCGCCGCCCGAACTCGGTAGTTGCACGCGGATCGGCACCTTCCGGCCGCGTGCCTCGTCGACGAGGTCGGGGAACTCGATCGTTCGTGCCGGCGTGGTCGCAGTCGCGGGCTTCCGCACCTTGTCGGCGAAAAACGACCATACGCGCTCCGCGCCGCGGAATGCCGTGATCGGCGTGTTCCCCTCGCGGCGAGCCCGCGTTCCCGGCCAACCATGCCCGCCCTCGCTGTCGAGCACGAACTCGGTGACCGCGCCGCCGTCGCCCGCAGCGTAGGTCTTCGTCGTGACCGATCCGGCGACCGCGGTGACTGGCTCAGGCTTCGACTTGTTCGCCTTCACCCAGAAGTCGACGACTTCGCGCACCGGCTTGAAGGGCGTCGCCTGCGCCGCACGCACGAGCGGATTGCCGCTCATGCCGCCCGAGAGCGGGACTTCGTCGTCCTTCGAGCCATTGATCATCAGGATCGGAAGCGGCGCCTTCGGCACCGCATCGAACGAGAACATGCTTGCGACCACGGGCGCGATCGCCGCCAGTCGCTCGGAGCGCTGCACCGCATACACGAAGGTCATCATCCCGCCGTTCGAGCCGCCGGTCATGAAGATGCGCGTCGGGTCCGCGCCATGTTCGGCGATGAGCGCGTCGATGAGCCGGTCGAGGTAGGCGATGTCGTCTGCGTCGCGCACCTGCCGCCGCAGGAGATGCCCCGTGTTCCATGCATGGCGACCCTCGACGGTTCCGAACTCCGTGCCCTCTGCGTAGACGGCCATGAAGCCGTTCTTCCGCGCGACCGGGTCGAACCCTGAGCTCGCGCGCATCTGCTCGGCGCTCCCCATCCCGCCGTGGAGGATGATCACGGCAGGGCACGTCTTGCCTGCGGCAGGCGGGTTCACGACGATCGCGCGGCGCTCCGCCTCGCCGACCTGGACGGTGACGGTGCGGTCTGGTGCCGGCCGCGGCGGCTCCGCGTCCTGCGACGCGTGCGCGGCGCGGGGCGACGCGAGCGCGCTGCACAGCCCGACGGCGAGGCAGGCGAGGCGGAGGAGCAGGGGAGTGTGGGCTGCGGGCATGGGGCTCGAACGAGAGAGTATCGAGGTCATTGCATGCGGAGACAGGCAAGCGGACGAAGGACTGTGTCGGTCTGAAGGGGCGCGATTTGTGACATACTTTCCCCTCGGACGATCATCATGCCCATCACGATCACGCTCGACCCCGCCCATCACGATCTTGACTCGATTCACGCGGTCCTCGCGGGCACCTACTGGTCGCCCCACATCCGCCGCGAGGTCGTCGCGGAGGCGCTTCGCAACAGCGTCACCGCCGTCGCGATCGACGACGCGACGGGCGCGACCATCGGGCTGGCCCGCGTCGTGACCGATCGCGCGACCTTCGCGTGGCTCTGCGATGTGTTCGTGGTCGAAGGCTGGCGCGGCCAGGGCATCTCCCGCCGACTCATCGAGTCACTCGAGCGCCATCCCGACTTGCAGACGGTGCGCCGCTGGTGTCTCGCGACGCGCGATGCACACGGCCTGTACGAGAAGCTCGGCTACCGCCCAGTGCCCGCCGATCGCTGGATGGAGAAGCAGAGGCCGAAGGAGCGCTGGCAGGCTGTGCCCTGACGCGCGTGGCGCCCGCCTACTGGGCCGCGAGCTGCCAGTCGAGCGCGTCGATCTCAGGGAGCCGGTCGCTGACTCCCGGCACCGCAAGCCGCCGCAGCATGTTGAGGCACTGCGCGCGGTGATGCATCCCGTGCGTCGCGACATGGACGAGCATCGCGCCAAGCGTGAAGCGATAGGTCTGGCCGGCGAATGTGAGATCGCTCTCGGTTGCGAGACCCCGTTGTCGCGCGATGTCCGCTGCGCGCGCAAGGTCCGACGCGGCCTCGTCGAGCAGCGCGATCAACTCTGCGGGCGATCGCAGCGTCCCGTTCTCGAGCGAAGGGCGCAGCACGCGCGGCGGTCCCTCGATACGGTCGGCCCAGCGGAGCATCGCGCCGACGACATGGGTCAGCGTGTCATGAAGCGATCCCGGGCCGATCTCGAAACGCCGCGTCCACGCGTCGCGGTCGAGCGCGAGGCACGCGCGCAGCACCTCGCGCGTCGCCCACGCGCTGTGCTTGAGCATAATGTCGAGCGGATCGGCGGCGTTGCCCGCGCTCGGCCCGAGATCCCACACGCGTCCCTGCACGAACTCGACGGAATTCCCCGCGGGATCGCGCACATAGACCGAGCGCCCGCCGAGCGGCCACTCGACCTCGCGCTCGATCTCGATCCCGTGCTCCGCGAGGCGCGTCCGCCACGACTCGAGCTCGGGCAGGGTGAAGGCGACGTGCCCCGCGCCCTCCGCGCCGTGGCTCGGCACTTCCGGATGCGGCGCAGCCGTCCTCGTCGGATCGAACACGATCAGGACGCTTTCCGCCGACATTCGGAACACCACGCCTCGGTCGCTTTGCCGCGGCAGCGCGGGCAGCCCGAGCACGCCGCCGTAGAACGCAGCCGC
>CAIOCH010000298.1 GCA_903856525.1 uncultured bacterium
ACCGAGTCGGGCTCGGCGGTGAAGCAGCCCATCAGGCAGAGGAACTCGCCGATGAAGCCGTTCAGGCCGGGAAGGCCGAGGCTCGCCATGGTGAAGAACACCATGAAGAACGACCAGACCGGCATGCGCTTGGCGAGTCCGCCGAGCTGCTCCATGTCCTTGGTGTGGTAGCGCTCGTAGATCATGCCGATGCAGAGGAAGAGCGCACCCGTCGAGAGTCCGTGGTTGATCATGTACATGACCGAACCCGTCGCCCCGATCGAGTTGAGCGAGAACAACCCGAGCATGCAGAAACCGAGGTGGCTCACCGAGCTGTAGGCGATGAGCTTCTTGGCGTCGTTCTGCACCCAGCAGATGAGCGCCGCGTGGATGATGCCGATGATGCAGAGGACCGCGATGAACTGGTTGAGCTCCACGCCACCCACGGGCGCGGTCGGCAGCGCGATGCGGTAGACGCCGTACGTTCCCAGCTTGAGCAGCGTTCCCGCAAGGATGACCGAACCTGCGGTCGGCGCCTGGTCATGGGCGAGCGGAAGCCACGTGTGCACGGGGAAGAAAGGCACCTTCACCGCGAATCCCACCATGAGCAGGATGAAGACCCAGTACTGCTGCGTCGGGGAGAGCTGCGTCGAGGCGAAGCCGGCGAGTGTGGCGAGGTCGAACGTCCACGCGCCGCCGGTAACCGCAGCCTGCTGCGCGGCGACGTAGATCACACCCGACAGGGTGAGGATCGAACCGAAGAAGGTGTAGAGGAAGAACTTCACGCTCGCCGCGCGACGGTCGGCGCCGCCGTAGATGGCGATGAGGAAGTACATCGGCACGAGCGTGAACTCGTAGGCCGTGTAGAAGACGATCGCATCGCGCGCGAGGAACACGCCGAGCATCGCCGCCTCGAGCACCATGAACCAGCCGTAGTACTCCTTGACCCGCTCCTTGACCGCCGTGAACGAGCCGATCATCGCGATCGGCATCAGGAAGGTGGTCAGCAGGATGAGCATGACGCCCACGGCGTCGGCGCCGAGCGTGAGCGAGATGCCCAGCGACGGCATCACCGCCACGCCCATGTCGGACGGTGCGGTTGATCCATCGGTCCAGCCGGGGAATCCCCATGCGAACGCAAGCGAAACGGCGAACACCACGATGGTCGCGAAGGTGGCGATCCACTTCGCCAGTCGGGCGGGAGCCAGCGCCACCACGCCCGCTGCCAGCAGCGGAAGGATCAGGAGGAGGATCGAGAGGGTCGAGAGCATCGGGTGTTCCGTGTGCTGTAGTGTCGTTCGGTCGGCGCGCGCGGCGCCCAGTCGGTCATGCGTGTCCGGGCACGGTCCGTCGTAGGGGCGTCACACGCCCTTCAGCCACATCCACGCAACCCATGCCGCGATGAGCGCGATGCCGCCAGCCATGGTTGCCGCGTAGCCCTGCAGTGCGCCGTTGTAGAGCGGCTGGAACAGCCGCCCCAGTTCCACCGGGATGCGCGCGCCGCCGTTCACGACGAAACCGTCGATCACCTGCTTGTCGAAGAAGTGCAGGAGATGACCGAGCACCCAGGAGGGGAAACGGAAGACCCAGTGGTATGCCTCGTCCACGTACCACTTGTTCTCCATCGCGAGCGGCAGCCAGCGGGTCAGGCCGTTCGAGAGAAGCGCCGCACGCAGCTTGTCGGCGGCACCTCTGTTGAGCAGATGGAAGAAGACCGCGACGAGGATGCCCAGGATGCCCGCGATGCTCGCGACCACACTGGTGGCCGTGTGCACATCGGCGATGCCCGTGAAGGAGAGCGCATGGTGCGCGTGACCGTCGCCCCCGTGATCGTGCGATGGAATGCCGACCGCGGCCGACGAGTTCGCGACCATCGACTCGACCCAGTTGGTCTTGTGCTGCATCTCGCCGAGGTACGACGGAACGGCCGCCAGAAGCGCACCGATGCAGATCAGGAGCAGCACGCCATTGATGGCCAGCCGCGGACCGTGGGGATGCCACTCGTGGGCGCCGTGCCCGTGATGTTCTTGCCCGGGGCTCGCATGTCCATGGCTTCCATGTCCATGACTGCCATGCCCATGACTGCCATGCCCATGATCGCCGCCATGGCCGTGATCCTGGCCGTGACCATGCTCATCGCCGTGGCCATGCATCTCGTCGCCCGGCTCGTAGCGGGTCGGGCCACCGCACACGCGGAACCACACGCGGAACGTGTAGTAGGCCGTGAGGAACGCCGTGAACAGCGCGATCCAGCCCAGCAGCACGAAGGTCGGATTGCCGCTGCCGAACGCCTGGGCGATGATCGAGTCCTTGGAGAAGAACCCCGCCGTGAATGGGAAGCCCGCGAGGCAGAGGCAGCCGATCAGGAACGTCCAGCTGATCACGCCGAAGCCCTTCACATTGCGAAGCCCCGACATCTTGCGGAGGTCGAGTTGGCCGGCCATGCCGTGCATGATCGCGCCGCAGCAGAGGAAGAGCAGCGCCTTGAAGAACGCATGCGTGAACACGTGGTACACGGCGCCAAACGTGGTTCCCACGCCCAGCCCGAGGAACATGTACCCGAGCTGCGACACCGTCGAGTACGCCATCACCCGCTTGATGTCGTACTGGGCCATGCCGATGGTGGCGGCGACGAGCGCCGTGCCGCAGCCGATGACGGCCACCACGGTGAGCGCGTGCGGATCGAGCAGGAAGAACGGATAGGTGCGCGCGATCAGATAGATGCCCGCCGTGACCATGGTCGCCGCATGGATGAGGGCCGACACCGGTGTCGGACCCTCCATGGCGTCGGGAAGCCAGACGAACAGGGGGATCTGCGCGCTCTTGCCGAAGGCTCCCAGCATGAGGCAGTAGGGGATGAGCGATGCCGACCAGCCGGCTTCCGCGCCCGCCGCCGCCTTGCCAGCGGTCATCGCCTCGAAGAGCGCCGCGTACTCCACCGAACCGTAGTTGACCCAGATGAGGAACACGCCGAGCGCGAGGCCGAGGTCGCCCACCCGGTTCATGATGAAGGCCTTCTTGGCGGCCGCCACGGCGCTCGGGCGCTGGTAGAAGTAGCCGATGAGCAGGTAACTGGCCAGACCGACGCCTTCCCATCCGAGGTACAGCAGGATGAGGTTGCCGCCCATCACCAGCGAGCCCATGGCGAACAGGAAGATGCTCACGGCGCCGAAGAACCGCGCGTAGCCCTTGCCGACGTCCGCCTCCATGTACTCGGTTGCGTAGATCGCGATGAGGGATCCGAGTCCCGTCACGAACAGCATCCACAGCAGTGTGAGCGAATCGACGTAGAGCGAGAACGGCGCGAGGAAATCCGACCACGTGGCGCCGACGCCCGCCCAGGTGAACGACACCCAGTCGAAGAGATGGATCACGCGCGGCGCGTCCTGCGGCATCTTCAGGAAGAGCGCAAGCGTCGTGGCGAAGGCCGCGAGCAGCGAGATGGCGGTGATCGCGCCAGGCAGCTTGTTGCGCACGCCCATGACGGCGCACAGTCCGCAGAGGAGCGCCGAGAGCGCCGGCAGGAGCAGGATGAAGCCCGCCCAAGCGAACTCGGGCGAGGGTACGGCCGCGGGAATCGCGACCTTGGCGGGCGCCGCAACCTCGGCCAGGATGGCGGGCAGCTGCAGGGCGAGGTTCGGGAAACTGGCGAGTTCAGGCATGTCTGGGACTCGGAAATCGGCGGTTGTTCGCACGCGCGGTCAGGGGGCTGTCGAGCCCGTCAGGCACTCTCCCGCAGTTCGCTCCACGCCTCGGAATCGAGCGTCTCGCGACGGCGGTAGAGGAGCACCACGAGGCCGAGCGCAAGCGCGGCCTCCGCGGCGGCAACGGTGAGGATGAAGATCACGAAGACCTGTCCGGACAGATCGTGGTGCACCTTTCCGAACGCGATCATGGCCAGCGCCGCACCCTGGAACATGAGTTCGGTGCAGAGAAACATGATGATCATGTTGCGACGGCTGAGGAAGCCGATCAGTCCGCAGGTGAAGAGCAGGGCGCTCACGAGAAGCGCCGCATTCACGGCCTGCGAATCGGTCATTGCGAGCATGGTCGTCATCGTGCTGTTCACGCCGCACC
>CAIOCH010000299.1 GCA_903856525.1 uncultured bacterium
GCCCATGCCGCCAGGGTGCGGGCGGGACGGATCACGGCGAAGGCTGTCAGGGTTGGGTGACCCACACAAAGGCCTGAAGACCCAGAAATCTGCCGGCTGCGGCGGGCCGTCGCCGTCTTCAGCGGTAGCCCGCGCGGATGGCGCTGCAGGCCGCCTCGTCGAAGCGATCGTCGCGGCGCATCTGGATGAACAGTCCGAGCAGGTCATTCTCGGTGAGCCGCTGCTTCTCGGCGCCCGAGACATCCAGGTAGACGCGCCCGCGGTGCATGGCGATGAGGCGGTCGCCGAGCGATGCCGCCTGCTGCATCGAGTGGGTCACCATGAGCGTGGTGGCGCGCGACTGGCGCACGAGGCGTTCGGTGAGCCCGATCACGAGCTCGGCGCTGCGCGGATCGAGCGCCGCGGTGTGCTCGTCGAGCAGCAGCAGCTCTGGGTTGGTGAGCGTTGCCATGAGCAGCGTGATCGACTGCCGCTGCCCGCCTGAGAGGAGGCCGATGGGGTCGTCCAGGCGGTGCTCGAGGCCGAGGCCGATCTGCGCGAGCAGTTCGCGCCATGCGGCGCGCTTGGCGCCGCGGAGGAGTGGCGCCAGCGTGCGCATGGAGCCCCGCTTGGATGCAAGCGCCAGGTTCTCCGCCACGGTGAGGTCGGGCGCTGTGCCCGCGAACGGATCCTGGAAGACGCGCCCGACGCGGTGGGCGCGGCGGTGCTCGGGCCAGTCGGTGATGTCGACGGCGGCGTCGGCGCTCCCCAGGAGGATGCGTCCGGCATCAAGCGCGAACGCGCCGGAGATGGCGCCCTGCAGCGTGCTCTTGCCCGAACCGTTGGTGCCGATCACAACGGTGAAGGAGCCGTCTTCGAGCGTGAGGTCCACGCCGGCGAGCGCGCGGACCTCGTTGGCGGTTCCGGGGTTGAAGGTCTTGCGCACCGAGTCAAGCCGCAGCATGTCGGCCCTCCCGCCGTGCACGGCGCGTGCGGAGTTCCTTGATCTGTCCGGGCCCGACGATCGCCGCCAGCACCACGACGGCCGTCACCAGCTTGAGGTCATTGGCGTCGAGACCCATGCGGATGGCGATCGCCACCAGCAGCCGGAAGAGAACTGCGCCCATGATGGCGCCGATGACGCCGAGGCTCACCGAGCGCACGGGGCCGACCAGGGTCTGGCCGAGGATCACGCTCGCGAGGCCGAGCACGATCACGCCGATGCCCATCTGCGCGTCGGCGAAGCTCTGCATCTGCGCGAACAGCGAGCCCGCGAGTGCGACCAGCGCGTTCGAGAGCGCCAGTCCGACCACGATCATGCGGTCGGTGCTCGTGCCCAGGGCGCGCAGCATGCGGGCGTTGTCGCCCGTGGCGCGCATGGCGGCGCCGAGCTCGGTCTTGAGGAACAGGACCAGCGCCACAGCGAGCACCGTCACGAAGGCCGCGCTGGCCGCAAGCATGCCGATGTCGTTCGCAGGAACGCTGCGGCCGAGGATGGTGGTCGAGCTGCCGAAGACCGCGCGCGCCGCGTCGTCGAACGGCGTGAACAGCGTGTGTGCGGTGATGGGCAGGTTGCTCGCGCCCATGACGCGCAGATTGACCGAGTAGAGCGCGGTCATCACGAGGATGCCCGCGAGGATCGGATTGACCTTGAACCGGGTGTGGATGATGCCCGTGATCACCCCTGCGGCTGCGCCCGCCGCAACGCCCGTGGCGGTGGCGGTGATCGGGTCGGAGCCTTCCTTGAGCATGCGTGCCGTGACGGCCGCGCCCAGCGGGAACGAGCCGTCGGCCGTCATGTCGGGGATCTGGTAGACCCGGAACGACAGGTAGACGCCCAGCGCAAGGATCGCGAAGATCAGGCCGAGAGCCAGGGTGGCGATGAGGAGGCTCACGCGCTGCCTCCCGTTGCCGTGGATCCGGTTGCAGAGGCCCGCGCTGTGCCGGCCGCTGTCTGGTCGGACGATGGCGACACGCGGTCGGGCCGCGCGAGGCGCATGGCCCACAGCGAACCGCGCACGAAGTGGGTCTCGTGCGCGTCGGACTGCGGCGCGGGGGCTGCCGATGCGACGGCGGGCAGATGCAGCGCGTGCATGACGGCGCGCAGCGGCTGCTCGGCAAGCAGCGCGCCGGCGGCGAGGATGTCGCGGGTGGTGCGTGGAACGGGACGGTAGGACACGGTCGCGATGTGGGCGTGCAGCAGGCAGGGGCCGCAGTCGGTGAGCTGCGCGGCAACCGCGGGATCCAGCATGCCGAGGGCCGCGTGCGGTGCCGCGACAGCGACTGCCGCGAGCGACTCGCCCGAGTGCATCGGTTCGCCGGCGAAGCGCAGGTTGGTGCGCAGTTGCCCGGCGTCCATCCCGTGCACCGGCTGCGTCCACAGGTCAGGCGACACGCGTGCCCACGCGCCGAATGCGCCTCCGCACTCGCCGATGGCCACGAAGGCGATCGGTGCGCCAATGGTCTCGACCAGGGCCGCAGCGAGCCCGCGAAGGCTGATCGACGTGCCCGCCGAGCGCTCGAAGTGCCCGAGGTGTGTGATCGGCCCTCGCGCAACGAGGGCATTGCGGGCGATGCAGCTCACGAAGTGCTGCGGCATGCGGCCGTCGGGCGCCGAGGCAAGGCAGTCGGGCCGCGGCGCCGCGGCGGGCGCGACTGCCACGGTGCCGCCCGCCGCAAGCCCCTCGCCGAAGAGTCCGCGGGCCTCGTCGGGATGGTTGGCGAGGGCAAAGTGGCCGATCGCGAGCGTGTTCGCATCGAGTGTGATGCGATGCTCGGCGAGATACTCGATGGTGGCGGGGGCGTGCACGGGCGGTTGGACGATCGCCTCGAGTTCGCCATGCCATTCGCGGCCGAATCGCAGGGTGTGGCCGCGGGTTTCGCCTGCGTTTGCCGTGACCGACGCAGTTGCGGGCGACTCGGTGTGGATCAGTCCCTCGAGCTTGGAGATGCGCAGCATCTCGCGCACGGCGGCACTGGCGGCGGTGATGACGAGTGTGCCCTTGACGGCGCGGAGGCGCGCATGGGCGCGGAGCACCACGCCGATCCCCACCGAGGAGATGAAGGTGACGGCGCTGAGGTCGAGCTCGACGCGGGCGCGGCCGGAGCGGATCGCCTCTTCGAGCGCCGCCGCCGCCGGTTCGGACCAGGAGGCGTCGAGCCTGCCGTCGAATGCAAGCCGAGCGCACGCATCGGTGGTGGTGCGGGTGATGTTCACGGAGCGGACCTCGGCTTGTCGGTGCGGTCGCTCGCCGCCTCCGCGGGGCCCGCGGTGTCTCCGCGCGCGTCCTCCCGCGCCTCCTGTGCCTCGTCGAGGATCGGTCGCGGCAGGGTGATGCCGAAGCGCGCGAGGCGATCGGGATTGATCGTGACCACCGTGTGCTTCGGATCCGCGAACGGGATCGCCGCGGGCGACTCGCCGCGCAGCACCCGGTCGACGAGCTGCGCCGTGAGTTCGCCCACATCGTGGTAGTCGCGCGCCACCGAAAGCGTGGCGCCAAAGGACACGGCGGTGGGCGAGAAGCCGAACACGGGAATCCCCGCGCGGTCGCCCGCCTTGGCGATGCTGCGGAAGCCGGTGCTCGACGCGTTGTCGGCAATCTGCAGGATCGCCTGCAGCCCCCGTGCCGCCAGCGCGTCCGCGGCCTCGGGAATCTCCGTGGGCTTGTCGGCACCCACCGCGACGAGCTCGATGCCCACGGCGGCCAGACGCGCCTGCCACTCGGTGCGGAAGTAGGCGCTGTTGGCCTCGCCGGGACTGAACACGGTGCCCACGCGCCGCAATCCGGGAATCGCGGCGCGTGCCACCTCGATCATGCGGTCCCAGTCGGCGCCGACCTGCGCACCGGTCACGTTCGGCAGATGGTCGGACTCGGTCTTGCCCGCGCCTGCGGCGACTCCCGAGGAACTCAGCGAGAACACGATCGTCTGGTCGGGCATGCGCCGCAGGGCCGTCTGCAGCGCGGGAGTCGTGAAGGTGACCACGATGTCGGGACGCTCCTCGGCGATGGTCGCGGCCATGGTGTTGAGCGTGCCCGCGTCGAACTGCGCGTCGCGGAGCGACATGCGGCAGTTGACGCCGTCGACGTAGCCGAGCCGCGACCACTCCTCGAGGAACCCCGCGTAGCACTCCTCGAAGTTGGGCGTGCGGTTGTAGGTGAGGCATGCGACCGATGGCATGGTCGGGCGGGATGTCGCGCGCTGTGCGCTGGGTTTCGCGCGCAGCGCTGCCAGCGCCGACAGTGCGGAGGCGGGTGCCTGCTCGAACGATGGCATCTGCAGCACGGGAGACTGGCCGGGGGAGTGGATCTCCGACGCCCGCGCCCGCAGCTCTGGAGAGAACAACCATGAGGTCGGCAGTTCGCCCAGGTTGAGCGTGAGGCGCGTGGGCACGAAGTTCTCGACCGGGAGGTCGCGCGCGCGCGCGCCGCGCAGGAGCAGTTCGGCATACACGCCGGTCGACACACCGCACGCATGCCAGTCGGAGCCGAGGTTGAGATTGCAGCCCATGGCGCCCATCTCGGGAAAGTTCGACATGGTCGGCACCCCCGCGGCGAGACAGCGCTTGATGAGCGTGGGTGCGGCGGCGTTCACGCCCGTGTCGGCGAGCAGCCAGAACACGTCGATGCCGCGCGAGACGACCACATCGGCGGCGTTGGTGATCTCGGTCACCGTGGCGCCGTTGGCCTCGATGAGCTCGATGCCCAGCTCGCCGGCCACCTTGCGTGCCAGCTTGGCGTTGGCCTCGGCATTGGGCTCGGCGGGGTTGTAGACGAACCCCACGCGCCGCCCCTGCGGGTTGCACGCGCGGAACGACTTGAACAGCTCCTCGACCGGCTGCATCGTGCCGAAGCCCGCGAGCGAGGCGGGGCGCCCGGAGCCGTCGGTGAACGCGCCGAGCGGGATGTTGATCGACGGTGGCGACGCGACGAAGCCCATCACGTGGGGCGTGCCGCGCGCATTGGCGCGGATGAACGACTGGGTGGTCGCGGTGCCCAGCGTCACCACGAGGTCGTACCCCTGTGCCGAGGTGGCGATCTGGGTGCACATCTGCGCCAGCGTCGCCATGTCGGCGGCGGGATTGAACACATCGAAGCTGGTGCCGTTGGTCTCCGAGTATCCGACCGAGCGGAGGTACTCGAGCAGGCCCGCCTTGCCCCCCTCGAACGCCGCGATGTTGGAGAACTGCACGACGGCGATCCGCACAGCCTTCGGGCCCGCCGCGGCGCCGCGTCCGCCCGAGCGATCGGTGAGCACCAGCACCGCCGAGGCGATGAGGATGAGGCCGATGCCGAGGATGAGCCTGCGCGCGCGCTGCAGCATGGGTGGGGAGGGTACAGCATGGGTTCCTCCCAAGGTTCCCCGCGCCTGCGCGAAGTCGGTCGATGTTTCGCGGCCGTGCGGCGGTCGTTACACTTCGGCCCGTTTGGTGAGTCGCCTGCCCGAGCCTACTCGCGATGGAGGTGCGTCGATGAAGGATCCCGTTGCAAGACCCGCGATGCGCCCATCGTCCGAGGACGGGGCGACGGCATGGCGCGGGCGCCCGCTGTGGTCCGCGCTCCTTGCGGGCACGCTCGGCCTCACCACGATGGCTGGCTGCGGCGGTGATGAACAGTACGACGCCGTCGAGGTCGCCAAGCCGGCGCCTGTCGCCCCGGCCCCCAGCGCTCCCGTGACGCCGGCTGCAAGTGCGAATCCAGGCCAACTCGCACTGGGCCCGATCACGCTCGACATTCCCCTGGGTTGGATCGCGCTCGACTGCCAGCGTGGTCGTCCGCGCACCGAGTACGAGGTCGATGCGGCGATGCTCGACGAGTTCATGAAGCTCTCGACCGAGAAGGAGACCTTCATGGCGCTCCTCCGCCCAGAGGAGGATGAGACCGTCGAGTTCATCGAGCACATGAATGTGCTTCGCGAACGGCTGCCGATGAAGATGTCGAGCAAGACCTACGCCAACACGGTCTCGCGGCAGCTGGCGTCCCTGACGGCCAACGGTCGGGAGCCGGAGCGATCCGTTCTCGGCCGCTTCGAGGTGCTCACCTATTCCATGAACGACGGCCTGCTCGCGCGGCAGTACGTGGTGGTCATCGACGGGTTCGCCTTCGTGTTCACCGCGTCATCGGGCGAGGGCGATGAGTTCTTCGATGTCACCGACCGGCTGATGAAGGCTGCGCGCCTGCCGTGACGGCGTTGGGGTCGGTCGAGGCGCGCCGTCGGGACGTCGACTCGCGTGGAGAGGTCGGTCGACCCGAACGCGCAGCGCCGATCCCGAGGGCAGTTGCTACCTTCCCGTCGAGTGGCCACGCCGCGCACCCGATCGAAGGTTGACTCGCATCTGGCGACGCTGGGCGCTGCGCGCGCGCGCGGTGGTGTCTCGCGGCGGAAGGCGCAGGGTGCGCACTACACGCCGCCCGCGCTCGTGCGTTTTGTGCTGGAGGAGTCGCTCCACGGCTGGAAGCCCGGTACCGAGGCCTGCCGCGTGCTCGATCCCGCGTGCGGTTCGGGGAACTTCCTCGTGGAGGCGGCGCGCGTGCTCGCGCATCGGGATGGCGTGGCCGTGGCGCGGATCCTGCGGGAGAGGGTGTTCGGAGTCGACATCGACCCCGTCGCGGTCAAGCTGGCCCGTGCGGCGTTGCTCGAACTGCTGCCGCCCCGCACCTCCGAGCCCACGCGTCGCGCCGTGTCACGCGCCCTCGCCCGCAACATCGCGGTGGGCGATGCGCTGGCCATGCCGCCGGATCGGCGGTTCGAACTCATCGTGGGAAACCCGCCCTTCCTGAACCAGCTCGAGAAGGGGACGGCTGCATCGCGGGCGCGCGCCCGCATGATCGCCGAGGTCACCGGCGGAGCGGTGCGCCGCTACACCGACCTCGCGGCAGCATTCCTCCTCTGGGGACTCGCCAGGCTCGCGCCGCGGGGGCGGCTCGGTTTCGTGATGCCGCAGTCGTTCCTCGCCACGGGCGATGCGCGCAGCGCGCGGGATGCGGCGGTCGGACTCGCGCGGTTGCGCTCGATCTGGTCCTGCGAGGAACCGCTCTTCGAGGATGCGAATGTGCGCGTGTGCACGCTGGTGTTCGAGCAGGGTGGCGTGGTTCAGAGGCGTGGCGGGGTTCAGACGCGCGGCGTGGCTCAGACGCGCGGCGGGGACCGAGGCGGACTGCGTCGCGCGTTCGGTGCGGAGTTCGCGGCGCTGCGTGGTTCGACGCCGCGACCGCAGGCGGGCGACGAAAGCTGGGCCAGCATGCTGTCGGAAGGGTTCGGTGCGCCACGGATCACGCTCGATCCGTCAGGCCGGTGCATCGCCGACATCGCCACGGCGACCGCCGATTTCCGCGACCAGTACTACGGACTCGCAGGCGCGGTCGTGGAGAACGGAGCAGGGCCGCGGCTCGCCACCACGAGGCACATCGGACTCGCGGAGTGCGCGTGGGGCGCGTGCACTGCGCGCATCCTCGGCGAACGCTACGAGCGTCCGACGATCGAGGTCGATCGCCTCGCTGGCCGCAAAGGCATGGAGCGCTGGCTTGCGGCGCGCCTCGTGCCCAAGGTGCTCGTGGCCACGCAGACCAAGGTGATCGAGGCATTCGTCGACGAGCAGGGCGAGTACGCGCCGCTCGTCCCGCTGATCACCGTTGTCCCGCGCGACGGCACGGATCTCTGGCTCCTCGCCGCCGCGATCGCCTCGCCGATCGTCGCCGCACGCGCGCGCGCGCTCTACGCCGGCAGCGCACTCGGCGCGGGTGCGATCAAGCTCAGCGCCAAGCAGCTGCTGGCGATGCCGCTCCCCCAGGATCGCACCGCGTGGACCCGCAGCGCGGAATTGCTCCGCGCGCGCGACCTCCCCGGATTCGCCCGTTCATCCTGCGAAGCACACGCGCTCTCCCCCCGCGAGACCCGCGATGTCCTCCACTTCTGGACATCCCGCCTCTGAAAGCGGGGTCTTCAGGCTTTCGTGTGGGTAATCCAACCCTGACAGGCTTCGCCGTGATCCGCCCCGCCCGCACCTTGGCGGCATGGGCAACCGCGACCGCTCCGTCAACATCCCCGGTACGCCTGCACCCCGCACGTTCCCGACGTGGTCCCCGACGTGGTCC
>CAIOCH010000300.1 GCA_903856525.1 uncultured bacterium
GACTGATGGTGGCCGCGTAGCCGGGCGCCACCGCCAGCGTGACCCACTCGCCCACGAAGGGGGTGCCCGAGAAAGGCGTGAGGTTGGTCATGTTGAGCGAGAACTCGAAGTTGCCCGCACCCGGCACATCGCGCACCTCGAGCATCGACTCGAAGCACTCGCATTCGGGCAGCTGGATGCAGATCTCCTGCGTGCAGCACTCGTGGCCCGTCGAACCCGCGAGCGTGGCCGAGAAGCAGAACTGCGTGCCGGGAGCCCCGCCCGAGATCGGGATCTGCAGCGTGGTCGAGGCACCCTGGCCGAGGGCGGGGTTGAGCACGATCACGTTGTTGGGTGCGAAGAAGGGATCGGGCAGGATGAGCAGGTTCGCGGGGATCGCAGAGTTGTTGGTGATGGTGACGGTCCACAGGTAGCCCATGGTGCCGTCGGAGTTGGGCACGCAGGCGATCGAGTCGGTGGCGAACTCGCAGGGAAGCGCCTGCGCCTCCTCCCAGCAGGTGATGTCGAGCGATCCGAGCTGGTACTTCATGAACTGCGTCACATCGCCGTCGAGGTCGACCGCGGGGCCGTTGGCCTCGCCACCGCCTGCGATGGGCTGGGCCGTGAGGCCGTAGATGTACGGCGACGCGGAGATCTGCACGGCATCGGCCAGCGACCACACCTGCGGACCGTTCGAGCCGAGCACGAAGTCGACGCCGCCGGCGCTGTTGGTGCCGTAGTTGTGCGGACCCCAGTCGTGGCCGACGTCGTAGGTCGTGGGCGCGGCCCAGGCGGCGGCGGCAGCGTCGAAGCAGAAGCGCATGGTGCGCGAGGCGTGGGCGCCGCTCTCGCTGAGCGACGACATCGAGCGCTCGCTCACCAGCATGCAGCACTCGTTGTCGAAGGAGATGTCGGCGATGGGATTGGTCGGGTAGCCCGGAGCGTACGGCTGCGTGGCGAACTCGAGGCGGTCGCTCGAGGCGATGAACGCACCGTTGGCGTCGATGCGGACGGAGCGCACCGTGTTGGCGCCGGCGCCGATCGAGTTGCCGAAGTCCTGCGACCAGACCGAGTAGTAGATGCGGTCGCCCGCGAGCTTGACGGCCCACACGCGCTCGCCGAGCGGCGCGGCGCCGGCGGGATCACCCGTCTCGGCGAGCTGGTTGCCGTTGCCTGCGAGCGGCCCGACGGCGACGGCGGTGGTGAAGTCGAACGCATGCACCGCGCCGGTCGACGCGTGGATGGTGTAGATGCGGCCGTCCTCGAAGTTGGAGGCGATGACGAGGTTGCGCGTGCAGTCGAAGTCGAGCTGCCCGACGCCGGGATACGGCGCGCTTGCGTTCAGCGACGGATCGACCTGCTGCGGGAGCACCTTGAACGGAGTGCCGTCGATCGCACCCGTGGCGCCGTCGATGCGGTAGATCGCGCCCGGGCCGCCGAATCCCACGAGGTCGGAGTTGACGAACCAGTTCGGGTAGATCGTGGTGTGCGCGACGAAGATGTTGCCCGCGCCGTCGAAGGTGTTGCCGAACACCGCGCCGAGCGTGGGGATGTCCCACGTGGGGTGCGTGTAGCGCTGGGTGTTCCAGTTGGCGATCGGGGGACCGCCCACGGGCGCCGCGCTCTGGTCGCCGATGTCGACGAGGAAGAGCGCGGGACCGCTGCCGAAGTCACGGAACTGCGTGGCCACGGCCACCTGGCCGGGAGCGAACGGCGTCGGCAGACCCTCGACGAGGGGCGGACGGGCGCCGCAGCACTCGCCGCACTCGGGCGGGGTGAGCGCACCGCCGTTGCCGCCGCCATCGCACGGCTTGCCCTCGCACTCGATGCGCACCGATCCCGTGAAGCCCGGATCGTTCGGCCGCGTGCCCACCTGGATGAGGTAACGCACGCCGCAGCGCACCTCGCAGGTGACCTCCGACTGCTTCTCGCAGGCATTGTCATTGCAGCAGAGCGGCACCTGGTCGCCGGGGCAGCTGCAGCCGACCGTCTCGGGGTAGATCGCCACGACGGTGTCGCCCTGGGTGAGGCCACAGGTGGAGATGCGGACCATGCCGTCGCAGTCGGCGGTCCAGCAGAACCACACATCGCGGCCGAGGAAGCCGCTGGCGGTGCCGCCGGAGACGCACTGCAGCACATTGCCTTGGCCGCTGGTCGTCGCAGTGGTCAGGTCAAAGGGAACGACCACCGCGCCTGCGATGGAGGTGGGCGCGGCGCAGTCGTCGGACTGGGCGAAGGAGGGTGCCGTGAGCGCTGCGGCGGCGAGCGCCGAGGATGCCAGCGCCGTGGTCACGAGTCGGTCGATGAGGCGGTTCATGTTTCTCTGGTCCTTGCTGGAGGGGTGTGATGCGGGGTGTCGGCGTGATCTGCCGCAGAGGTGAGGTCTGCCGCAGAGGTGAGGTCTGCGGCCGAAACGAGGTCTGGGCCCGAAACGAGTCACGGGCCCCGCCGTTTCCGCGGACCAGCGCGCCGTCTCTCAGCAGGCGGCGAAAATCGGTGGCCTGCCCCGCTACACTCCGCGTCCCGCCGCCGGTGTGGCGGAACTGGCAGACGCAGCGGATTCAAAATCCGCCGCCCCCTAAAGGCTTGCAGGTTCGATTCCTGTCACCGGCATCCGACCCCGCCCCGCTCCGCGCGGGGCGGTGGCGTTTCGTGCAGACCCCATGCGCGTCCGCGCACCGCGCGGTGCCGGGGATCCACAGACCGGGGGAACACAGGAACCGGTCGAAGCCCGACGCTGGCGGGGCTTCCGTCGCGCATGCTGGTGCTCAGGCCGCAGGGAAAGATAGGATCCTCGACATGGCGACTCGCTGGAACCAGCTCCTCGGTGCGCTGGCCGTGGCCGCGCACCTGATGACGTCGGCTGCGGGGCAGTCGATCGACGGGATGGTGGCCATCCATCCGATCCCACGGTCGGTCGTGGACGAGTACGCCGTTGCGGCCGCCATTCCGAGGGCGTCGGCGCAGGCGATCGCGGATGCATACGAGGAGTACCGACGACGCACCGACGCACGGATCGCGGAAGCGCGACGTGCCGTGGAGGACGCAGGCTTCGCCGAGCTGCAGGCGTTGACCAGCGAGCTGACCGGCGGACGTCCGTTCAATCCGATCACCGGCGAGGGAGGGCTCGGCCGGGATCCGGAGCTCAGGCGGCGCATGCGGGAGGTCCACCATCGGATCGCCGTCTCCACGATTCCCGCGATGAATGGACATCGCAACGCCATTCGCGAACTCATCGAATCGATGGAGCGCGTGGCGGAAGAGTGCGCCGTGGGTTTTCCGCGCCCTCGCTGGGTCGTGCTGTCGAGCCTGGAAGCTGCTCCAGCACGCAACCCGCTCGATCCGAAGCTCGTCGACATCTCGGTGTTGGTGCAGGACTCGATGTCCGGCGGCACGCTCCGCGCGTGCTCCGCGGAGCTGACGCCCGAGGAGTCGCAGCGCTTCATGCAGCAGGTCTCGCTCGCCCTGACCGCGTACTGCATCAGGGCGGAGACCGCGCTCACCCGGAAGCACCTGGCTCCGCTCAAGGAGTCGACCGCCTTCCGTCCCCCGGGCTCCGTGGACATGGGGGAGGACCTGGCAAAGGTCGGAACCCAATGGCGGGGACGCTTTCAGATCAACGCAGAGGCGGTCTCGGCCATCGGGGCGCTGGTGGCGACCGCGGGCGGCGATGCCCGCGCGCGTCAGTGGGATGACGAGTACCGAGCCGCGGTCTGCGCCCCGCTCTTCGCCGAGTTCTGGCCGAACCGGCTGGGCGCGTGGATGCGCGAGCAGCCAGACGCCTCCGCGGAGGACATCGCTCGGGCCGACGCGCTGGAGGCTCGCTACAAGGCCGAGCTGGTGCCGCGCCGGGACCAAGCCTATCGAAGCGTCGTCGCCGCGGCGGAGGCGTCGGGCTACGCCACCTTCGCGGTTCGCGAATCGCCCAAGCACGAGCAATGCCACGAGGCGCTGCTTCGGCTTCATCTCTTCGGCCGCGAGACGCTGGTGCAGTTCGCGAGCGGGCTCTCCCCCGACATGCAGGAGCGGCTGCGCAAGACGTGGCTCACGCTCGGGCGCGACATCGCTGGACCACTGCCCGACCAGGGGCGACTTCGCCCGAAATCAACGGAAGCGCTTCTCGACTGGCCTGCGATGCCCGCGGAGTGGGGTTGGTAGACCTCACGCGTCCCTTGAGGGAGAGGCCCCTCGGGGTCAGCACGCTGTCGTGTGGGTGACCCCGCGCGGAGCAGGCCTTCCGCAGTCCGTGCCGTCCGACCATGGACGCCGCGACGAAGTGAATCCCGAACGCACACGTGCGCGGGGGGATGCTAGAGTGCGGCGATGCCCGCCGTTCTCGCCCTCGCCACGGTCCTCACGACGGGTCTCGCATCGGTGCCGGTCAGGGGTGCGGTCTTGGAATCCGGATCGACTCCCGTCGTGGGCGCACCACCGGTGGACTTCGAACGCGAGATCGCCCCGCTCTTCGCGGCCAAGTGCATTGCGTGTCACGGACCCAACAAGCAGCGAAGCGGATTCCGGCTCGATGTGCGCAGCATCGCGCTCGAGGGCGGCGAGTACTCCGCGCCCAACATCCGGCCCGGCGACGCCGACGCGAGCCCACTGGCCCGCTACATCGCCGACGCCGACCACGACATGGCGATGCCGCCCAAGAGTGGGCGCACGGGCGCGCGAATGACGGCCGAGGAGGTTGCCCTCATCCGCCGCTGGATCGACGAAGGAGCCGTGTGGCCCGACTCCGCCAGCGTCGCGGTCGCCGATCCGCGCGACTGGTGGAGCCTGAAGCCGATCGCGCGCCCCGAGGTGCCGGACGGCGGGTCGAACCCGATCGACGGCTTCGTGCGCGCGCGGCTGCAGGCCGCTGGACTGGCCATGGCGCCCGAGGCGGATGCACGCACGCTCTGCCGGCGCGTGTACTTCGACCTGACGGGACTCCCGCCCACGCCCGAGGAGATCGACGCGTTCGTGGCCGACGAGGATCCCGAGAAGTACGCGAGGCTGGTCGACCGCCTGCTGGCGTCGCCGCGCTACGGCGAGCGCTGGGCGCGGCACTGGCTCGATGTCGTGCACTACGCCGACACCCACGGCTACGACAAGGACAAGCCGCGCGAGCATGCGTGGCCGTACCGCGACTATGTGATCCGCGCGCTCAACGGCGACACGCCGTACCCGCGCTTCGTGCAGGAGCAGATCGCGGGCGACGCGCTCTTTCCCGGCACGCGCGACGGCGTCGAGGCGCTCGGATTCATCGCGGCGGGTCCGTGGGACTTCATCGGCCACGAGGAGGTGCCCGAGGAGAAGATCGACGGACAGTTCGCGCGGCACTTCGA
>CAIOCH010000301.1 GCA_903856525.1 uncultured bacterium
CGCCCGCGTCTGCCGCGCGCACGGCGTGTGGCTGCATGTCGACGCGGCAATGAGCGGCACGGCGGCGCTCTGCGAGGAGTTCCGCTTCGTCAACGCCGGCGCCGCGCATGCCGACAGCTGGTGCTTCAACCCGCACAAGTGGATGCCCGTCAACTTCGACTGCGATGTGCTCTGGGTCGCCGACCGCGCCGGCCTGGTGCGCGCGCTGAGCGTGCTGCCCGAGTACCTGCGCAACTCCGCCACCGAGTCGGGCCGCGTGATCGACTACCGCGACTGGCAGATCCCGCTCGGGCGGAGGTTCCGCGCCCTCAAGCTGTGGTTCGTGCTGCGCTCGTTCGGCCTCGGTGGGCTGCGCGCGCTGGTGCGCGGGCATGTGGAGATGGCGCAGGACCTCGCCGAGCGCGTGCGCGCGCACCCCGCGCTCGAGCTCGTGGTCGAACCGCAGCTCAACCTCGTCTGCATCGCGCACAGGGACGGCGACGACGCCACGCAGCGCCTCATCGACCGCGTGAACCACGACGGGCGCTTCTTCGTGTCGCACTGCCGGTTCCACGGCCGGCTCGTGCTGCGCGTGTCGATCGGCGCGCTCGCCACCACGCGGGCGCATGTGGCGGCGTTCACCGAGCTCCTGCTCTCGGAGGCCGCCGCACCGTGAGCGAACCCAAGCGCAGGCGCAAGCTCGGCTACCACACGGCCACGCTCCGGCACGCGTTCCTCACCAAGCTGCCCGACGCGCTGCTGCGCGGCTCGCTGCGCGCACGCCATGTGGCGCAGCCGATCGAGATCGCCGAGCATTGCTTCGCCAGCCCCCACTGGCCGCGCGACTTCGACGGCGTGCGCATCGCGCACCTCTCCGACATCCACTACGGCCACCTGCTCGGCGAGGAGCGTCTCATGCAGGCGGTCGACGCGGTGCGCGCCGTCCGCGCCGACCTCGTCGCCATCACCGGCGACCTCGTCGACCTCTCCGCCCACGAGGCACCGCTGCTCTTCGAGCGTCTTGCGCTCCTCACGGCGCGGCTCGGCGTGTTCGTCGTGCTCGGCAACCACGACCACCTCGACCATCCGCGCATCATCGTGCGCGGGGCGCGCGACGCGGGGCTGATCCCGCTCGTCGACGAATCGGTGCGCGCGGGCGGGCGCGACGGACTCCTCGTGGCGGGCATCGACTGGGCCACCTCGATCCCCGCCTGCGGCCAGCGCCTGCGCAAGTGCGGCACGGGGCGCGCTGACCTGCTGCTCGCCCACAATCCCAAGGCCTTCGTGGCCGCCGAGGAACGCGGCATCCCGCTCACGCTCTCGGGCCATACGCACGGCGGACAGGTGGCCCGACGCGCCAACCGCCGCCACAACCTCGTGTTCACCCAGCGACTGAGCGCGGGCCACTACCAGGTGCGCGACTCGCACCTCTACGTCACCAACGGCGTGGGCGCATGGTTCCCGCTGCGCGTGAACTGCCCGCCCGAGATCGCGGTCATCGAGATGCGCACGCGTTGATACGCTGCCCGCATGGACGCCGCGGCGCTGCTCATCACCTCCACGCTCCACGCCCAGGCGGCCGACGCCGGCGAGACCGCGCCGTTCCGGCTCGAAGTCGCCATCGACCTCTGGTTGCCGCGGCTCGAGGGCGACTTCACCGACGCGGGCGCCGAGGTCGATGTGCGCGCCACCGATCTGCACGACTCGGAGACGGCGCCCGCGGGCTCGCTCACCCTCACGCGCGGCGCGCTCGCGGTCGAATTGCGCGGATTCAGCTTCTCCACCGAGGGCCGCGGGCCGGCGGGCGAGGACTACGCCCTCGGCGGCATCGCCGTGTCCGCAGGCGACACC
>CAIOCH010000302.1 GCA_903856525.1 uncultured bacterium
GACGAGATGCCGTCGTCATCCTGGTCGCGGTAGAAGCCGACCTTGTCCGCCGCGTTGAATTCGATCTCCGTCGCGTTCAGGTCGCAGTCATTGTCCACAGTGCTCGTCGCGCAAAGCTCGGGCGCCGTCGGATAGACCGCTGCATCGCCATCGTTGCAGTCAAGGGGGCTCGAGATCGTGGCGCGATAGCCGGCATTGGTCGTGCCTGGGCAGAACAGCGCGGTCGTCGAGAGGGTGTAGGTGTCCGCATCTCCGTCGGTGTAGAAGGCGACCTTGTCAGAAGCGTTCTCGTCGACGTCCGCCGCGCTGCCGTTGCAGTTGTTGTCGGTGCCGATCGTCAAGCAGAGCTCGGCCGCGCCGGGCTTCACCGCGGGATTCGCGTCATCGCAGTCGGCCGGATTCGAGGCGCTCGACTGGTACGACGCCCCAGCGGCGCCTGTGCAGAACAGCGTCGCGGTGGCGGTCGTCACGCCGTCGCTGTCACCGTCGTTGTAGTACGCCACCCGGTCGGAGGCGTTCGAATCGATCTCGGCGGAGTTGCTGTCACAGTCGTTGTCGGTGCCGACCGACCCGCAGAGCTCGGGAGCGCCGGGGTAGACGGCAGCGCTTGACGGTCCGCAGTCGGTGTTGGTGGCCACTCCGCATGCGGCGGCCGATCCTGCGCCGAAGCCGTCACCATCGGTGTCGGCGTAGAGAACCGCCGAGTCGTTGCAGTCGGAGCTGTTGGTCACGTAGCCGCTCGGCGCCGTCGCGGCGCAGGTCGTCGTGGTCACCGTCGAGCTGCCGAACGTATCGCTATCCGCGTCGCGGTAGTACGTGTACTGGGTCAGCCCCTCGTCGGTCGAGCCGTCGCAGTCGTTGTCCTTGCTGTCGCAGAGCTCGTTCGCGCCAGCATAGATCGTGGCGTCGTTGTCGTTGCAGTCGTTCTCCGCGCACACGCCGTCGTTGTCGACGTCGGTGCAGGGAACCACGAGCGACACGAAGGTCGTGAAGGTGCAGCTCGCCTGGCCGACGTTCGCCGAAGGCAGGCCCTCGCCATAGCCCTCGTTCGAGCGGAAGGCGGTCGTCGCATTGAGATACGTGCCCACCATCTTGAAGGTGCCGCCCGACGAGATGCCGAACTGCGAGCGGGCGATGCGGAAGGTGTAGGTGGCCGAAGTGGTGCTGTTGCTCGGAAAGAGATTCACCGACGTGCGGAAAGTGTGGCTTCCGCCGTTCACAAGCTCCCATGCACCGCCGAACTGGGCGTTGCCGCTCGGCGTGAGCGCGATCGCGTAGTCGGCAAGGAACCCCGACGGGAAGTTCACCGTCGAGCGGTTGGTGCCGTCGAAGCCGGACAGCGCCTTGCGGAGGTAGTCGTTCGAACCCGTGTCGGTGAATCCGGCCGTCGACGAGAAGCCGCCGACCTTGGTGTCGAAGTAGAGGACGAGCGCGTCGTTGAAGCCGCCGGCGCCCTTTGTGAGCGTGAACACCCAGTCGGCGCCGTCGCGCGCGACGTCCAGCGTTGAGCCGCCGATGGGCCCGCCGAAGCTCGACTTGCCGTTGCCCGCGATCGCCTGGCTGGTGCAGTTCGACGGATCGATTGTGCCGTCGCAGTTGTTGTCGACGCCGTCGCAGGCCTCGGACGCGCCGGGGTTGATGGCCGCGTTGCCGTCGTTGCAGTCGGTGCCGCTGCTCACGCGTCCCGCAGGCGCATCGCACGCGCTGGTCGCGGTGCCCGCGCCATAGGTATCGCTGTCGGCGTCGGCGTACCACGAGGTCTTGCCCGTCGCGCCGCCCGCGTCGAGGTCGTCGGCCTGGCCGTCGCAATCCTCGTCGGTGTTGGCGCCGTCGCAGACTTCCGTTGCCGCCGGACTGATCGCCGCATCCGCGTCGTTGCAGTCGGTGCTGTTCGACACGTATCCGCTCGGCGCGGTGCAGCCCTGCTGGGTGACCGAAGCGTTTCCGTAGGTGTCGAGATCGACGTCGCGGTAGAAGGTGAGCAGGACGCCCTCGTCGATGCCGCCCGTGCAGTTGTTGTCGACGCCGTCGCAGACCTCGGTGGCGCCGGGCTTGATGGCGGCCGCGTTATCGTTGCAGTCCGTATTGTTCGACGCCGTGTTGGCCGGCTGCGAGCACGCGCTCGTCGGGCTGCTGCCCGCGGCGCCGAAGCCGTCGCCGTCGACGTCGGGGTAGTAGTTCACGAAGGTGATGTCCTCGTCCACCGTCGTGTCGCAGTCGTTGTCGAGGCCGTCGCACAGCTCGGGGGCGCCGGGGCGGAAGTCCGCGCTGCCGTCGTTGCAGTCAAGTGGCGACGACTGAGTCGCGCGATATCCGACGTTGGTGGTTCCTGCGCAGAAGACGGCGCCCGTCGACAGCGTGTACGTGTCGCCGTCTGCATCTGCAAAGAACTGAACGCC
>CAIOCH010000303.1 GCA_903856525.1 uncultured bacterium
CGAGCCGGCCGCCGCGCTGCGCCACTTCGGCATACGACGCGCGGAGCTGACGCGACGCGCCGTGCAGCGCCGCGGGATCCGCGTCGTGCAGTCCATCCACGTCCTTCACGAGCCGACACCGCGCAGCAAGGCGCTGCGCCAAGAACAACGCGGTCAAGTCCGAGCCGCCGCGGCCCAACAACACGGCGTTGCCGCGATCATCGATCGCGACGAACCCAGGAACGACGACCGCACCATGGCGCGCGAGCGCCTCGCGCACGCGCGGCAGCGACACCGAGCAGAGATCCGCATCGAGCGGATCGCCGCACGCGACGAGCTCCATCGACGCAGGATCGAGTGCCATCGCATCGATGCCGTGCTCCTTCAGCGCCACCACGAGAGACGCGGCACACTCGCACTCGCCCTGCCCCACGCGCAGAGCGATGGCGTTGCCGGACAACGGCTCGCGCTCGGCGCGGCATTCGGCGAGCAACTCGTCGGTGCGGCCGCGAAGCGCAGACACAACGGCGATCACGCGTTCGCCGCGCGCGATCGCGCGCGCAACTTCGCGGGCAGCGTCACCAAGCGCCGCGCGGTCGCGCAGCACCGAGCCGCCGAACTTCAGGACCGCGATCGATGCATCGTGCACGCGGCCATCATGGACGCCGCGTGCACGCGCGCAAGCGAGCCATACTGCGCCACCGACGAGAGCACCCGTGTATCACGAGCCCCGCATGCGCTGCGCTGTGTGCGCTGCGCTGTGTGCGTTCTGGCGCAAGAATCGCGTCGGCCACAGGCACGGCGACGCGCAGCGCGTGACGGCCGCGTCCGCGCGCGACGTTCGCCGTGAACGCTGCTACGTCTTCGCCTGGAGCAAACGCGTGGCTCCGGCCACGACGGCGGTCTCCGTGCGCAAGGTGAGCGGCCCGAGGCTCCGCGGCGCAAACCCGCTTTCGACCAGCATCGCGACCTCGCGCTCGCTGAAGCCGCCTTCGGGCCCGACCACCAACAGACACTCGGACGACATGGCGCCAGACAGCTCGACTGCGGCCGCCGTTGCCACGTAGCGCTCCGCGATTCGCGGCGCGGCACACAAGTCAGAGAGTGAGACCGTCGCAGCGACGGTTGGTAGGATCGCGCGATCGCACTGCGAGCACGCCTCGATCAACACGCGGTCCCAGTGCGCGCGGTCTTCGTGACGACGGTTGGTGCGCTCGGTCAACAGCGGGCGGAACGTCGACACGCCTGCCTCGGTGCCGTGCTCGAGGAGCCAATCGGCGCGCGCGCTGCGCGGAAGGGCACAGGCGACCTCGAGGTGAATGCGCGGCGACCGCCCAAGTGGATTCTCGATCGGCAACGAAACGTCCACGAGCACTTCGCGGCTGTGGACTTCACGAATGGTTGCTGCGACCTCGTTGCCCGCGCCGTCGAACAGGACGACGAAATCGCCAGGGCTGGAGCGGACGATGCGGCCCAGGTGATGCCCGAGCTTCTTGCTGAGGGTCGCAAGACCAGGAGGCGGAAGCGGGTTCGCGAAGAAGCGTCGAGCCATGGAGAGACGCAGACGAGTCTACGAGTTGGCCGAGGGCGGTTGCGCGCCACTTCTGTGCGCTTGCAGGCAAGCCAGGCGAGGGAGACCCATCGTCGATCCAGACCGATTGCTCACCGTCGCAATGCATGACGCGCCACCCGTCGATGACGAGTGACGCGTCAGATCCGCACCGCGAGCGCCCCTCAGGCAGCGCGGGCGCAGAGGCGATCGACCGCGACGAACGCCACTGCGTAGATCACGGCGGCGCAGAGCAGCACGGCGTTGAAGCCGAGGTTCATCGAGACGATGACCGTCGCCACCGAACCGACAACCGTGGCAGAGCCGTTCACAGCCCACGCCCACGGCACGAAGTGCGGGTTGGCCTTCTGCAGCAGTTGCACGCCGTGGGCGAACGGCATGCCGAGC
>CAIOCH010000304.1 GCA_903856525.1 uncultured bacterium
AGCTCAAGATCGGGCGCACATCGCCGGCGGATGACCGCGCGCTGGTGCTGCGTGCGCTCGACGCACTCCCGCAGGTGCGGCTCCGCCTGGACGGGAACCGCCGCCTGTCGCTCGCATCCTGCACGGAGCTCCTCCGTGGCGTCGATCCTGCGCGCATCGAGTACCTCGAGGAGCCTCTCGCGGATCCGTCCGAGCTTCCCGCACTGTCGTATGCGACGGGCATGCCGATCGCGCTCGACGAGCTCGTCGTCGACTCCTCGCCCGGGGCGCGCGCGCTGCGCGAGGACCTCGCCCGCATGAAGTGCGTCGCCGCGTGGGTGCTGCGCATGTCGGCGATCGGCCCGCTCGACCGCACCTACGACCTCGCCGAGGATGCGGCGCGGCAGGGCATCGAGATCGTGCTCTCGACCGCCTACGAGAGCTCCTACACGCTCCGGCTCGCGGCGCATGTCGCCGCTGCGATTCCCAACGCGCGCCGCGCCCACGGGCTCGGGACCGCGCATGTCCTCCTGCAGGATTCCTGCGCGTCGGCGGCGGTGGTCGGCGGAAGGATCGAGGGCACGCCCGTCCCGATTCCTTTCGCAGAGGCGTGGTCGTGAGCGCGGCCGACGTGAGCGCGGCCGACAGGAGCGCGGCCGACATCGTCGTGGTCGATGTGGAAGCGGGGGCGGATCCGCTTCCTTGGTTCGAACGCGCCTGGTCGCGCGGTGCGCGCGTGCTCCCGCTCGCGCGCACGCTGCCCCCGGCATCCCGCGACGCGCTGCTCGCGCGCGTACGCGCGCTGCGTTGCGGGCCCGCCGCCGGGATCGTGCTCGCGACGAGCGGCTCGACGGGCGTGCCGCGGCTGATCGACATTCCGCTCGACGCGATGCGTGCGAGCGCGGAGCTCGGCGCCCGCGTGATTCCGTTTGGCCCGGGCGACACCTGGCACGCATCGCTCGCGCCCACGCACATCGGCGGCATCATGATCCTCATGCGCGCGCGCTTCCTTGGCGGATCCGTGCGATTTGGCGCGCAACCGCGCGGGTGGAGCGATCTCGCCGGCTGCACGCATGTGTCGCTGGTCGCGCCGCAGCTGGCGCGGCTCCTCGACGATCCTGCACCTGTTCCCGCCTCGGTCAAGGCCGTGATGCTCGGTGGCGGACCGAGTCCGCGCGCGCTGCACGAACTCGCCATCGAGCGCGGAGTGCCGCTCTTCTCGAGCTACGGCCTCACCGAGACCTGCTCGCAGGTGGCGACTGGCCGCCGCGCGGCCGGTGATGCGGAGACGCTTGCGGGACCTGCCCTCCCTGGCGTGCGGATCACGATCGACTCGGTGGTGGACCCCGATGACGATCCTCCGATCGATGGTCCGGTCGAACCCACTTCCGGCGAGATCCTCGTCGACGGTCCCGTTCTCGCCCGCGGCGAGTTCATCGACGGCGCGTTGGTCCCGCTCTCACGGCCGCTGCGCACGCGCGACGCTGGATTCCTCGACGATTCCGGCCGCCTGCATGTCGTCGGCCGCCTCGACTCGATGTTCATCTCGGGTGGCAGGAACATCCATCCCGAGTCGATCGAGCGCGTCATTGCGGCTGTTCCCGGCGTTCGTTCCTGCTGCGTGGTCGGCATCCCGCACGCGAAGTGGGGCACGCGTCCGATCGCGTTCGTCGATTCCGGTTCGGTGGGCGCCGCGACGATCCGCGAACACCTGCGCGCTGCACTCGAGCCGCACCTCCTTCCCGACGCACTCCTCTCGATGCCAGCGGATGAAGCGACGCTCATGAAGCCCTCGCGCAGCCGCCTCTCGGCGCGCCTCGCTGCGGGCGAGCGCTTCGCGGAACTCAGCTGAAGTCCGCGCTGGCCTGCCGCGTCGGCGGGCCCGCCCCCGACTCTGGTCGTCAGGCCAGCCGACCCGTGCGCGCCTGCGTCTCCTCGAGCCAGGCGCGGAACGCCTCGGGCAGGTCCACCGACTCGCCCGCCTCGACATCGATCGCCACGCGCTTGACGCGCGCCGACATCACCAGCTCGCCCTCGAGCAGAAACGACCACTGCAGGCTGTAGCCGCTGCGCCCGATCTCGATGGCGGCAAGCCGCACCGTCATCCGGTCGCCCACGCGCACCGGGCGGCGGTAGTCGGCCTCGCAGTGCACGATCGGCGTGGGCGCAAGCCGCCCGTCGAGCATGGCGCGCACGCTGAATCCCCCGAGTTCGAGCCAGCGCTCGAACAGTTCCTCCTCGATCTCGAAGATCTTGGGGTAGAAGAGCACGCCCGCCGCGTCGGTGTGCGGGAGGCGGACCACGAAGTGCTCGCTGAAGTCGGCCAGGTTCATGCACGGGAGGATACGAGGAACGCGGGTGTTTCTTCCGCGGGTGCGGTTTCTCGGGTACAACACGCGTTCACCAAAGGAGTCCCCATGCGCTGCACCATCTGCCCGGCCCTCGGAATCTCTGCGTTCGCCCTCGTCTCGGTCGCGCTGCTTGCGGCCGCTCCGCAGGACACGGGCGCCAAGAAGTGGGGCGTGCACGACAAGGACCGCCCGCAGCCCGTGATGGTCGCCCCGGGCGGCCACGGCAAGGCTCCGAGCGACGCGGTTGTCCTCTTCGATGGCAAGAGCCTCGACAAGTGGACCGCTGGTGGCGGCGCGGCAGCGTGGGAGGTCAAGAGCGACGCCAGCGGCGGCTACTTCCAGGTCAAGCCCGGCAGCGGCAGCATCCGCACCAAGGACGGCTTCGGCTCCTGCCAGCTGCACATCGAGTGGATGATCCCCGCCGACCGTCAGTGCAATGGACAGCAGGGCTGCAACAGCGGCGTGTTCTTCATGGACCGCTACGAGCTGCAGATCCTCGGCTCGAACCCCAACCAGACCTACGTCGACGGCATGGCCGGCGCGATGTACGGTCAGTACCCGCCGCTCGTGAACGCCTGCAATCCGAACGGCCAGTGGAACACCTACGACGTGGTCTTCCACGCGCCCAAGTTCAACACCGATGGATCGCTCGCCAAGGCGGGCACCATGACGGTGTTCCTCAACGGCGTGCTGGTGCAGGATCACTCGGAGATCTGGGGCGCGACCGCGCACGCCGCGGTGGCCAAGTACTCGGCGCACGAGCCGAAGCTTCCGATTGGCCTCCAGGATCACGGCGACCCGCTCTGCTTCCGCAATATCTGGCTGCGCCCGCTCGCGGACTGATCGCGGGCGCTGGCGAAAACGGCGGACAAGATCGGAGCAGCTGGCGATGGGCTTCTACTTCCGACGATCGGTGAACCTCGGGCCGTTCCGCGTCAACCTGTCGCGGGGCGGTGTCGGCTGGTCGGTCGGTGGGCGCGGCTTTCGCACTGGACGCAGCGGCGGCGGTCGGAAGTACACGACGATCTCCATTCCCGGCACTGGCGTTGGCTATCGCACCTCGCCCCGCAACGGTTGCCTGCTGGCGCTGGTGATCATCCCGCTTGCGCTGGCGGTGATTCCCCTCGCCGCACTGGGCACGCTCGCTCTCTGGAGGCAACTCGCATGAACCCGCTCGACCGCATCCGCTGGAAGCGCACCCTCCGCACACCTTCGAGCGAGCGGCTGCTCGGCGTGCTCGACGGCCGCGACGCACTCGCCGTCGACCTCCACTTCCTGCCCGACGGAAGTGTGGCGGGCACCGTGACCGTGGTCGATGGCTGCGGCATCGGGCGTGATGCGATTCCGGCGGTGCTCGAGCGCATCGACGACGACTTCCTACCCGGCGTCGATCTCGACGAAGGCGGCGTGGTGTTCACCGTCGTGTGGGCCACCGCCGCGGAGAGTTTCGAGAGCGCGCGGCAGGAGTGATCTTCGGGGATTGCACGCCGCGCGCATCGTGGACCGATATCCCCGCGCATGATGCGGATCATGCGCCTTTCCTCGTTGTTCTTCGTGCTCGTTGCCATCGGCTGCGCGTC
The DNA here is from genome assembly GCA_903856525.1 of uncultured bacterium. Taxonomy (GTDB): domain Bacteria; phylum Planctomycetota; class Phycisphaerae; order Phycisphaerales; family SM1A02; genus QWPT01. The sequence continues at coordinate 3,911 of CAIOCH010000304.1, forward strand.
GGTCGGGCGTAGGCCCGTGTCGGCGCCAAGTGCGGCGCCCGACGTGCCCGCGATCTCGGCTGCGGAAGCGGTGGGCGTTTGGAGCTTGGCCGACGACGAGAACTGCACCTTTGACGTGCGCGTCTGCGCCAGCGGTACCGCCGTCAGCAACTGGTCCAAGGGTCCCGCCAGCGCGGCCGGCGAGCAGGGGCGGTGGATCGTCGCCGGTGACCGCATCGTCATCGACTACACGGATGGATGGCGCGACTGCATCATCCGCACCGCCGAGGGGAGCTTCCGCAAGGAGTCGTTTGGCCCGGGCGCGCCGCGAGACGGTGTTCCCACCAACCGTGGCCTGGCGGTCCGCACCCCCGCAGCGGCTGCGGCGTGGGTCGGCGTGTACCGCCAAGGCGATTCGTCGGCGCCTGATTCCCTGCATGTCGCGATCCAGTCGACGGGCATCGCCCACAAGTCCGAGGGTCGCCTTCGCACGGGTGCGTGGTGGATCGAGGACGGCGCGATGCGCATCCGATGGGCCGACGGATGCACCGAACACTGGTCCGCAGGCGCGCAGGGTGGCCATGGGCGATTCGTGCGGCGCCTGTGGAGCGCCCGCAGTACGCTCGATGCGCAGGGATCGCCGGTCTCCGCACCGACCATCCTGTCGCCGCTGCATCGGATCGACTGACGCCCGTCGGGTGTTGCGCCACCGCAACACGATTTGCGGACGCGAAACCGCTCCGAAGTCGCGCTGAATCACGGATTTCTGTTCCGACATTCGCGGAGTGGGGTGTAGACTCGCTTCGCAATTTCGGGACCATGCATATGAAGAGCACGACGACGACCGCGCTTTCCATCCTCTTCTCGATCGCTGCTGCGCCGCTGTTTGTCACGGGCGACGCGCAGGCCCAGTCGATCCGGCCGGGCGTGGGCGCGATTCCGTACATCGGCACTCCGTCCGGCACCACCTTCCGCGTGTGGGCACCCAACGCCACCGCGGTGCGCGTGGCGGGCACCTTCAACGCCTGGAATGCCACCAGTCATCCGCTTGCGAGCGAAGGCAACGGCTTCTGGTCGGGCGACGTGAACTTCGTCTACGCCGGCACGCAGTACAAGTTCGTCATCACCGGCCCCGGCGGCACCGCCATCTGGAAGAACGACGCGCGCGCGCGCCAGGTGACCAACTCCGTCGGCAACTCGGTCGTCGTCAACCACAGCGCCTACAGCTGGACCACGCCCAACTTCCAGATCGCCGACTGGAACAAGCTGGTCATCTACGAGCTGCACATCGGCACCTTCGGCCAGACGCCGGACGGCGTGCTGCCCGCGAACTTCGACGAGGCACGCGCCAAGCTCGACCATCTCGCCGACCTCGGCGTGAACGCCGTGCAGGTCATGCCCATCTGCGAGTTCCCGCAGAGCATCTCGTGGGGCTACAACCCGTCGTTCCCCTACGCCATCGAGAGCGCGTACGGCACGCCCACCGACTTCAAGGAGTTCGTCGACGCTGCGCACGCGCGCGGCATCGCGGTCTTCTCCGACCTGGTGTTCAACCACCTCGGCCCCACCGACCTCGACCTCTGGCAGTACGACGGCTGGAGCCAGAACAACGGCGGCGGCATCTTCTTCTACCAGGACTTCCGCGCCAACACGCCGTGGGGCAACACCCGTCCCGACTTCGGCCGCGGCGAGGTGCGTTCGTACATCCGCGACAACGTCTTGTACTGGCTCGACGAGTACCGGCTCGACGGCCACCGCATGGATGGCACCAAGTACATCCGCAAGGTGGACCTCGCCGGCCCTGAGATCCCCGAGGGATGGTCGCTGCTCCAGTGGATCAACGACTCGGTCGATGCCGCCTATCCCGGCAAGATCTCCATCTGCGAGGATCTCGACAACAACGAGTGGCTGACCAAGCCAACGGGCGCGGGTGGCGCTGGCTTCGACGCCCAGTGGGACGCGCAGTTCTACTGGCCGGTGCGCGGCAACCTCATCACGGCCAACGATGCCGACCGCGACATGAACGCCATCCGCGGGGCGATCCTGGCCAACTACAACGCCAGCGCCTTCCAGCGCGTGATCTACACCGAGAGCCACGACGAGGTCGCGAACGGCCAGTCGCGCATGCCCGAGGCTATCTGGCCGGGCAACGCCACCAGCTGGTTCTCCAAGAAGCGCTCCACGCTCGGCGCAGCGGTGGTCATGACCTCGCCCGGCATCCCCATGCTCTTCCAGGGGCAGGAGTTCCTCGAGGACGGCTGGTTCCAGGACACCGACCCCGTCGACTGGACCAAGGCGACCACCTTCACGGGCATCAAGGCGCTCTACAAGGACCTCATCGCGCTCCGCAAGAATAATGCCGGCCTCACGCGCGGCCTCACGGGGCAGAACACGAACGTCTTCCATGTGAACAACAGCTGGAAGGTGCTCGGTTTCCACCGCTGGATGAACGGCGGCGAGAAGGATGATGTGATCGTGGTCATGAACTTCTCCTCCACGCCGCGCGCGGGCTACCGCATCGGTTTCCCGCGCAATGGGCGATGGAAGGTGCGCTTCAACAGCGACTGGAACGGCTACGACGGGGCCTTCGCCAACACCGGCACCTACGACCTCGACGCCTCCTACGCCACTCCCTGGGACGGCATGCCCGCCAGCGGCATCTTCGACATCGGTGCCTACACCTGCCTGATCTTCTCGCAGGGTGATGCGCCGCCGCCCACCAACGCATCGGACCTCAACTCCGATGGTCGCGTCGATGCGGCCGATCTGGCGTTGCTGCTGAATGCGTGGGGATCCGCCAAGGGCCCGGCCGACATCAACCGCGATGGCGCGGTGAACGGCGTGGATCTCGCGATCCTGCTCGGGCAATGGGGCTGGAGTGCCCAGTAACTTGGGCCCTGCAGCTGCGTCCGCGGAATAATCGGCGTGATTCCTTCGATTCACGCCCAAGTCAGGCTAGATTCGGGATTGTGCACGGTTGATCACAAGGGGGTGCTGTCGCATAGGCGCGGCGCCTCCCAAAGGCTCAAGATCCATCCAACAGAGGAGTCCAGAGAGATGCGTTCCACCATGATGTTCGTCGCCGCGCTCGGCGTTGCTTCGGCCGCCCAGGCCCAGATCACCCTCGACGGCGTGGCCGACAAGGCGTACGGCGCCGCCATCGCCGTGCAGAACACGCAGACGCAGTTCGGCGACTCGAACCTCGGCCTCGTCGATTCGGCGAACGGCTCCGAGCTCGACGCGATGTACGCCAAGATCGAGAACGGCGTCCTCTACATGGTCCTCGCGGGCAACCTCGAGTCGAACTTCAACAAGCTCGAGATCTTCGTCGATGGCGTCGCCGGCGGCCAGAACCAGCTCCGCGGCAACAACCCCGATGTCGACTTCAACGGCCTCAACCGCATGGGCGACGATCCGGCGACCCTCAAGGTCGTCGAGGGTCTCACCTTCGACGCGGCCTTCTCG
>CAIOCH010000305.1 GCA_903856525.1 uncultured bacterium
ACTCGTCGTCGAGGATTACCCGTCGCCAAGGATCACCCGTCGTCGAGGATCACTCTTCGTCGCCGAGATCCTCGTCGTCGAGGTCCTCGTCGTCGATGAACTCCTCGTCCTCGTCGTCGAACTCCTCCTCTTCCTCTTCCTCCTCTTCCTCTTCCTCCTCGTCTTCCTCCTCGTCTTCTTCCTCTTCCTCTTCCTCTTCCTCGTCCTCATCGAGGTCGTCGTCGAAGTCGTCTTCGTCCTCGTCCTCGTCCTCTTCTTCCTCCTCCTCCTCGGCGTCCTCGTCGGCGAAATCGTCGTCGCCGAAGTCGTCATCGTCCTCTTCGAGTTCGAAGTCCTCGTCCTCGTCCTCGTCGCGCGCGACGATCAAGGAGGACGACGCGACGTAGGCGAAACCGTCGGCGAAATCGGCCGCGTTGGCGACTGCATGCGGGAGGCCGAAGGGCGCGCAGGCACCACCGCAGAGGATGAACGCGTCGGCTTCAGCGGGGAGTGCAGCGAGGGAAACGTCGGAAAGTGTTCGGGTCATGCAACGGATCCTGTCGTTCGCCGTCCGCCGCTGCGGATGGCTTGGCCGTCAGGGGCCGATCGGGTCGGACGGTCCTGACGGGCGTGTATCGGACGAAGCCTCGCGAGGTCTGAAGAGAACTCCCCGCTCGACGCCCGACTGGGCGGGAGCGCGGGAGTTGTCGTGTGTCCGAGGCTGGCTGTCAAGGTCGGATTTCCCCTGTTGCGCGGTTCGGGGAGCGGTGACGTCAGCGCGACCCGCCGTTGGGGCGCCCTTGTGGGTCGCCCGTTGTGGATGGAAGGTCGCGGGTGGGCGGAAGGGAGACGGCGATGGTGCCCTGGGCGTTGGAGAGCAGGAGCCAGCCATCGACGGCCAGCACGCGGCTGATCCGGGAGTCCCGCGCCCGCACCTCGAACGCTCCGCCGAGGTTGCGGAGCCCGCGCGCGGGATCAAGGCGCTCGATGACGCAGCTGAGCTGGTAGCGCACCCGGCCTGGATCGGCATCAGGCGGGTTCGTGTTCACCTGCAGGATCTCGCCTTGCACCGCGAGACCGAAGGACAGTGTGGCCTCACGGTTACTGCTGTCGAGGCCGACGCACTCTCCGGAGGGACCGACGAGCACGAACCGATCGTCGGACTGGATGAGCACACCCTGGGGTGTGACCTGGAAATCACGCACCTGCCGGGCGTCGGCTCCATCGGGATAGGAGAAGTTGCGTGGATCGCCCGCAAGGATGGGCACCAGCACCGGACGGGTGGATGCGTCGAACGCCAGCAGGTTTGCCCCGAGGAGCGTGGGGCGCTCGGTATCGAGGGTTTCGGTCACGAAGGAAACGAGGGTGGGCAGCGCATCGCCACCCGGGGAGAAGGTCCATCGCTCGATGGCGGTTCGGGTTCCGATGAAGACCTCGCCGAGGCGCGTGGCGAAGGCCCACTTGACGTCGCTTTGCGAGATGGGCTCGATGCGGGCGAGAGGCGACATGGTCGTGGCATCGAAGACGCGAACGACCGACTTGAAGCCTTGTTCTGCAGAGACGCGGCCGCCGATCGTGAGCAGACCGTCCTCGATGCTCTCGGTGGTGAGTTGCTCGAGGGCGCCGCGGATGAGCACCGGGGTGGGCCGCTCGTCCATGAATCCGATGCGGGCGATGTCACCGTTGCGCCGCGCGAGGACGAGCGAGGTGCCATCGCAGACCGCGGAGACCTGCGCGGGCATTCCCGCAAACCGGCGCGCGTTGGGATCGGGCTGGAACGCATTGCCGAACGGGCTGCCCTGCTCGGGCTGGGCGCGTTCCGGCCCGGCGGCGACCTCGGGCCAGAGTTCGGACGCACGCGGCGATGCGTACAGCAGCGTGCCGTCGCTTGGGTCGATGATCAACGCGCTGAACTCGCCCTTGGGGAGCGTCTGCCAGAGGACAACCCTGTCCTTTGCCCACAGCAGCAACGGGTCGCGGTCGTCGAGCCGCAATCTCCAGCGGAGACTGAGGTCGGGGCCGTCCATGCGCACCAGCGCGCCATCGAGCAATCCGAGCACGAGCATTCGGTCGCGCGTGGCGCGCGCAGTGGAGGACTCGGCAAGCAGGCGGGGGCGAAGATCGAGGCCCAGGACCGGCGTCGCGCCGACCGCGGGGAGAGGCGGCGATGGCGGGCGGATGTCGGCGCGGTCGATGCCGCTCGCGTGACTGAGGTCGGCGATGCGGCTGTCGATGGCGGCCAGGGCCGAGCGTTCCTGCGCACTCCGAGCACGGGACGCCAGCGCGCTGCGGATCGCATCGATCCGCTCGGTCTGCGCCGGCGGTAGCAGAAGGTCGCGGATGGCGACGACGGCGAGTCCCTCGAAGGCGGCGAAGGGCAGGTCGGAGGCTGCGGTCAGCACGTCGGGCACGGCGGCGGTGCGGGGATGATCCTGGAGGAAGCGCGCGACCGTGGCGACATCGGGATTGGGGCCGAGCGCCGCGGCGGCACGGGCTGCGGCGGAATCGATCGACTCGGCGATCTCGCGGTCGCGCGCCGTGAGTGAAGCGACCCGGGCGAGCGCCTCCATGCGCACCTGCCGGCCGACACCCGTGTCACCGACGAGCTGGCTGGCGACCACGGGAT
>CAIOCH010000306.1 GCA_903856525.1 uncultured bacterium
CATGGACAACTACGACGCCGGCCTCATGTGCGGCAAGCTCGCGCGCGAGGGCTGCAAGGGCGGCAAGGTGGCGATCTTCATCGGCCGCCTCGAGCAGGACAACGCCAAGCGCCGACGCCAGGGCTTCATCGACGGCCTGCTCGGCCGCACGCCCGATGCCTCGCGCTTCGACGAGCCATCGAAGGTGTTCACCGAGGCGGGCTACACCATTGTGGGCACCTGGACCGACTCGTTCGACCGCGCCAAGGCCAAGGCGAACATCGAGGACGTGATGATCAAGCATCCCGACCTCGCGCTGATGACGGGACTGTTCGAATACAACTCGACGCTCGCCGTCGAGGTCCTCAAGCAGACCGGCAAGCAGGGCAAGGTGCAGCTCGCGGCGTTCGACGAGGGCGCCGACGTGATCGCGGGCATCAAGGAGGGCTTCGTGCTGGGCACGGTCGTCCAGGATCCCTACGGCTACGGCTACGAGAGCGTGCGCGTGCTGAACGCGTTCTGCAAGGGCGACATGTCGATGGTGCCGGCGAGCGGCATCATCAACATCCCCGCCAAGGTGATCCGCAAGGACAACGCCGAGGCGTTCTGGAAGGACCTCAAGGCGAAGATCAAGGCCGGCAAGGACGCGAAGTAACGGCGCGTCCATGCATGCCGATCGCCCCGTCTTCCTGCGCGTACGTGGCGTCGGCCGCAGATACGCGGGCGTCACGGCGCTCGCGGGCATCGACGCCGACGTGCGCGGTGGCGAGGTGCTCGCCATCGTCGGCGAGAACGGGGCCGGCAAGTCGACGCTGCTCAAGATCCTGTCGGGCGTCGTGCAGCCGAGCGAGGGTTCGCTGTACGTGGCGGACGATGCCGGTGGACTGCAGCCGGTGCTGCTCGACGGCGTGCGCGATGCGACCAAGGCGGGCATCGCGCTCGTCCACCAGGAGCTGAATCTCGCGGAGAACCTCGATGTCGCGGGGTCGATCTTCCTCGGCCGCGAGCCGTCGCGGTTCGGGCTGCTCGATCGTGGGCGCATGCGCGCCGATGCGCGCAAGTGGCTTGCGCGCGTGGGGCTCGAGATCGATCCCGGAACGCTCTGCGGCACGCTGCCGATCGCGCAGCGGCAGCTCGTGGAGATCGCCAAGGCGCTCTCGACCGAGTCGCGCGTGCTGATCCTCGACGAGCCGACCTCGAGCCTGACCACGCGCGAGACGGAGCGGCTGCTCGAGATCATCGACGATCTCCGCCGCGCGGGCGTGGCGGTGGTGTTCGTGTCGCACCACCTCGACGAGGTCATGCGCATCGCCGACCGCGTGATCGTGCTGCGCGATGGCCGCAAGACGGGTGAGCTCGCGCGCGGCGAGTACGACCGCGCCACGGTCGAGCGGCTGATGGTGGGGCGCGACATCGCGGCCTCGACCCGGCGAGGCGTGGGCGCGGAGGCTCCCGTCCGGCTGGAGTTGTCTGGGCTCGTGAGCGCGCATCGGCGCCAGGTGCCCGTGTCGTTCGCCGTACGCGCGGGTGAGATCGTCGGCCTCGCGGGTCTCGTGGGCGCTGGGCGCACCGAGGTGCTCGAGGCGATCGCGGGCGTGGCGCCCCACCTCGGGAGCGTGCGGCTCGATGGCCGCGAGCTCGAGGACGGCGCCCCCGCACGCGTGCGCCGCGGCGTGGCGATCGTGCCCGAGGACCGCGCGCGCAACGGCCTGTTCCTCGAGGACTCCGTGGGTGTGAACATGTCGCTGGCGTGGATCGACCGCACCAGCCGGTCGCGCCTCGTCGATTCGCGCGGCGAGCCCGGGCTGGTCGACCGCATGATCGCGCGCATGCAGCTCCGGCCGCCGCAGCCGTCGCGCCGGGTGCAGACGCTCTCGGGCGGCAACCAGCAGAAGTCGGTCATCGGCCGCTGGCTGGCGGTCGATCCCGCGGTGCTGCTGCTCGACGAGCCCACCCGCGGCGTCGATGTGGGTGCGCGTGCCGAGATCCACGCCGAGGTGCGGCGGCTGGCCGCCGCGGGAAGCGCCGTGGTCTTCGCCTCGAGCGAGCTCGAGGAGGTGCTGCTGCTCGCCGACCGCATCATCGTGATGCACGATGGCGCCGTGGCGGGCGAGATCGCCGCCCACGAAGCCACGGAAGTCGCGATCATGCGCCTCGCGACCGGCGGCGCGGTGCAGGGACTCCGCGCATGAGGAACGCCCGAAGCGGCATGCGCGATGCCTCAGGTCTGGTCAAGCAGGCCCGATGAAGAGCGAACCATGAAGAAAGCCCCATGAAGAAGGCACTCGGCATCATCGGCATCTTCCTCGCGATCTTCGTGTTCGCGTCGCTGTACGGCGAGAACTTCCTCTCCGGCATCAACCTCATGCAGCTCACGCAGCGCACGGCGCTGTACTCGGTGCTCGCGCTCGGCGCCGCGCTGGTGATCGTGACGGGCGGCATCGACCTCTCGATCGGCTCGGTGGTGTGCCTCGCGGGCATCATGACACCGTGGCTGCTCGTCGAGTGCGAGTGGTCGCCGTGGCTGGCCATTTCCACGGTGCTTGCGCTCTCGGCGCTCATCGGCCTGTGCCATGGCCTGCTCATCACGCGGCTGCGGCTGCAGCCGTTCCTGGTGACGCTGTGCGGCCTCCTCCTCTACCGAGGCATCGCGCGCTGGATGACGGGCGACCAGACGCAGGGCTTCATGGGCGAGTTCGACGGCGTACGCAAGCTCGCCACGGGACGCATCGCGATTCCGGGGATCGAGAACTTCCTGCTGCCGGCGACGGTGATTCCCGCGGCGATCCTGTTGATCGTGATCGGCCTCTTCTACTCGCGCACGGTGTGGGGGCGCTGGCTGCTGGCCACCGGCCGCAACGAGAGCGCCGCGCGCTACTCGGGCATTCCCACCGCGTGGCTGATCACGCTCTCCTATGTCGGCTGCAGCCTGCTGGCCGGCTTCGGCGGCATGCTCTTCATCTTCGACATCAGCAGCGCGCAGCCCTCCGACTTCGGCAACTTCTACGAGTTGTACGCGATCGCCGCAGCCGTGCTCGGCGGCTGCAGCCTGCGCGGCGGCGAGATCAGCGTGATCGGCGTCCTCTTCGGCGCCGCCACGCTGCAGGTGCTCCGCACCACCATCATCCTCGTGGGCCTGTCCTCGCAGCTCGAGTTCGCCGTCATCGGCGCCGTGCTGCTGATCGGCGTCGCGGCCGACGAGCTCATCCGCCGCTATTTCGCCCGTCGACTCGAGCGCATGAGCCGGCGGCCGGAGCAGCCGAGTCCCATCGCGTCCGGAACCTGAGTCCACCCCGACGGCATCCCGCGGCAGCACGCCCCGATCACATCACCCGGTCACATTCACGGAGACACCATGCAGCTTCCGACATCGCTCTCGCTCGTCCTACCGCTCGCACTCGCCGCGTTCACCCTCGCGGCATCGGGGAGCCCGCAGGCCGCGGCAGCGGCCCGTGACGAGAAGCTCCCCGCGGGCAGCATCGCCAAGAAGGACTGGGGCGAGGTCGACGGCAAGCCCGTCTACCTGTGGACCCTCCGCAACGGCAAGGGCCTCGAGGCCGAGATCACCAACTACGGCACCATCGTGGTGTCGCTCAAGGTGCCCGACCGCCAGAGCGTTGCGGCGGATGTCGTGCTGGGCCGTCCGACGGTCAAGGACTACGTGGAGCGCACCCAGTACTTCGGCTGCACCGCGGGCCGCTGCGCCAACCGCATCGCGGGCGGCAAGTTCAAGATCGACGGGCAGGAGTTCACGCTCGCCACCAACAACGGCGCCAACCACCTGCACGGTGGCGTCAAGGGCTTCGACAAGGTGGTGTGGTCGGGCGAAGGCGCCATGACCGACAACGGGCCGCAGGTGACCTTCACCTACCGCTCGGTGGACGGCGAGGAGGGCTACCCCGGGAACGTCGACGTGAAGGTGGTCTACACCCTCACCCAGATGAACGAGCTGGTGGTGAACATGAGCGCCACCACCGACAAGGCCACCTGCGTGAACCTCGCGCACCACTCGTACTGGAACCTCGCGGGGCACGACGCGGGCAGCGTGCTCGGGCACATGCTGCAGATTCCCGCCAAGCGCTACACGCCGGTCGACGCGTCGCTCATCACCACGGGCGAGATCGCGGAGGTGGCCAACACGCCGCTCGACTTCACCATGATGAAGGAGATCGGCAAGGACTTCGCCAAGATGCCGGCCACCAAGGATGATCCGGGTGGCTACGACCACAACTACGTGCTCGACCAGGCCCCGAAGGGCATGGGCGGCATGTGGCTGTCGGCCATCCTGCACGACCCGAAGTCGGGGCGCACGATGGAGGTCTGGTCGAACCAGCCGGGCATCCAGTTCTACACGGGCAACTTCCTCGACGGCATTCCCGGCAAGAACGGCGCCGTGTACCAGAAGAACGGGGCGCTCTGCCTCGAAACGCAGGCGTTCCCCGACTCGATCAACAAGCAGGGCAAGCCGGGCTGGCCGAACGTGGTGCTCAAGCCGGGCGAGACCTACCGCCACAACATGGTGCATCGCTTCACCGCCGCGGGAAAGTGACCGGCGGGACCGCCACCACACGCAAGAAAGAACACGCGCGCGGCCATGGAGCCGCGCGCGTGTTTTGTTCGGGAATGAGGTTCGGTCGGTCGAGCTCAGCGGCGGCGACGGCCGGCGAGGCCGGCGAGGCCGAGCAGCGCGATGGCGCCGGGGGCGGGAATCGCGGAGAAGAAGCCGACGTTGTAGTTCGAGATCGAGTTGGACGGACCGCTGGCGCTGGCCAGCGCCGAGAGATCGACGCGGTAGCTGCGACCGGCGACGACATCGAACGAGCCCGAGCCGATCGACGGACCGCTGAAGGCGAGGACGACGGCGCCCGAGGCGACATCGATGACCGAGAGGGCGATCGAGGACGAGTTGCCCGCGCCGGCCGACTGGCGGGCGAGGTTCACGATCCAGCTGATCGACTCGTTGGAGTCGGCGAGGAAGCTGACGGACGCGGTGCTGCGAGCGGCGAGCGCGGCGGTCATGCTCGCGTCGAGCTGGGCGGCGCCCACGAAGGTCATCTCCTGAAGACCGAGGTTGGATCCCTGGGTGGCGAGGCCCGAGTAGCCCATGCCGGTCGTGCTCGCGCTGCCGAACCACGACCCGTAGGCCGAGCTCGACTCGGAATCGACGACCGCGCCCGAGACGGACACGCTGACATCACGCGCGGCGCTCTGATAGACAAAGCCCGCGTTGGCCGACTGAGCGACGGCCACGGTCACAGCCGACAGCGCGGCTGCGCGAAGAATGGACTGCATTTTTCTGACTCCCTTTTCAAGGCGCCGGGCGAAACCCAGCGCGCTCCCTCGATGCCGACGAGTTCCCGCTCGTCAACACCATGAACCTCACGATCGGTCGCGAGACCGACTCCCTAGACCGTCAATCTAGCACCGCTTTGGCGGCATCCAAGCAGTTGTGCTGCAGAATCTGCGTTCAGATCGGACCGTGCGGGCGGGTGCGATAAAAAGACGCAGGCCGCCGGCACGAGCCCAAGGGACTCCTGCCAGCGGCCTGTCGCGTCTTGGAGCACCAGAGGTGCGTGTGCTCGAAGGCAACAGAGCAGGGGGAATGCGGCCTGATACACCACCGCTCAAAAATGATGTCACTTTTACTCTGCGCGGGGGTGGTGGCGGATCGGACCAGAGATAGTCCCATAAAACGCACCATCAATCGCTGGGAGGCCTAGAAGCCCCAGCGCCGCGTTCGCTGCGTCGCCGTTGCGGATGGGTTGACGCTCGGCGTCGCGCCCGACCAACTCCTCGCGCCCGGGTCGATGGCGGTCCGGGTTGACGGCGTAGAGGTCGACCGCAGCGCCATCCTGGCCCATCCACATCAGAAAGGGGATCCGGAAGTTCAGCGGGCAGGTGATGTCGGTGTGGGTCTTTCTCGGCACCCCGCCTCCATGGTCCGTGGTGAGGATGACCGCGGTCCGGGCGCGGAGGTCGGGATTCCCGTCGATGGCGCCCAGGATCACGCCCAGCGCGGCGTCGGCCTCCTCGATCGAGGCCATGTACTTGGAGCCGGGCTTGACCTGCCAGTCGTAGCTGTGCCCTGCGACATCGGGCGCCGCGAAGTGGATGAAATGGAACGAAGGCCCGCTGGTGCGCCGCAAACCGTCGGCAAGGGTGGCGGCCAGCTCCGGGGTGCGGTCGCCGAACACGAAGAGGTCGATCTTGCTGCGTCCGTTGTCGGGCCCCGTGGTGTCGGGGGCGCCATGCGCCTCGCCGTAGCTCTGCTCGAACAGCCAGAACTTGGTCTTGGAGGCGGCGCAGGTGGTGGCGAGCCCCGCATCGTGCGCTGCGTCGAACACGCTCGGGATGTACGCGCCCTTGTGGATGTGCAACGTGCCTCCGTGCTTGCCTGCGGCGGGATCGTCATTGGAGGTCCAGTTGTGACCGTAGGGCCCGAGTACGGGGCGCCCCGTCAGCATCGACACGTGGTTCGGCAGGGTGACCGTGTACTGCGGGTCGGTGCGGGCATCGAGGGTGTGCGGTCCGCGCAGCAGCCGCGCGAAGTTGGGCAGGCCGTCGATGTGGGGCGCCTCGAGCACATCGGAGCGCAGGCCATCGACGCTGATGAGCACGACATGCTCGAAGGGCGGGCTGGGAAGCGACCTGGTCGCGGGCAGAACCGATCCGAGGAGCAAGGCCGCAATGACGGTCGACATGCGCGGAGACTACCCGCGGCGGCGCACCAGATCGGTCCCGAGCGCGCGGATGTCGTCCACGCCGCGGACGCCCGCCAGCGCCATGGCCAGCTCGAACTCGCCGCGGAGCATGGCGAGCGCACGGGACACACCCGCCTCGCCACCGGCACCGAGACCCCAGAGGATCGGGCGCCCGACCGCAGCCGCATCGGCCCCGAGTGCCACGGCGCGCAGGATGTCGGTGCCGCGGCGGATGCCGCCGTCGACGACGACGGTGGCGCGCCCACGCACGGCGGCGGCGCAGGAAGCGAGCACATCGGCCGTGGCGGGCGCGCCGTCGAGCTGGCGGCCGCCGTGGTTCGAGATCCACACACCGCGCGCGCCCGACTCGACCGCGGCGTGGCAGTCGTCGGGCCGGCAGAGGCCCTTCACGAGGATTGGCTTGCCTGTCCAGGACACGAGCTGCTCGACGTCCCGCCAGGTGAGCGTGGCGTCGATGGTCCACGAGAGCGCACCGCCGATGCCCACGCCGGAGTGCCCCGTGGGGCCGCCGGGCCGCTCGAGGTTGACGATGCGCAGGCCATCGGGCACGCGGAAACCGTTGCGCATGTCGCGCTCGCGGATGCCCCAGACGGGCGTGTCGGCGGTGACGGCGAAGGCCTCGATGCCCGCAGCATCGGCACGCTCGACGAGCGATCGCGTGAAGCCGCGGTCCTGCGAGAGGTAGATCTGCATCCACAGCGGGGCTGTGGTGGCGGCGCGCACCTCCTCGAGCGAGGTCGTGGACAGGCTCGACAGGCACATGGGCAGTCCCGCCGCCGAGCAGGCCCGCGCGGTGGCGCACTCGCCGTCCGGGTGCGCCATCCGCTGCATCGCCGTGGGCGCGGCCACGAGCGGACACGGCACCGAGCGACCAAACAGATCCGTGGTTCCCGAGCGCTTTGAGACGTCCACCATGCCGCGGAAGTGGATCTCCAGCTCGCGCCACGCCGCCTCGCTGCGGGCGAGCGTGGTCTCGTCCCACGCGCCCGAGCGGTAGTAGTCCCACGCGGTCGGCTCGATCGCCCGCGCGGCCAGGTCGGCGAGGTCGGCGAGGTTGACGGCGCGGTCGAGTGGGGACGCGGGGGCGGACATGGGCGCGGCAGACTACACGCTTCGCGTGGAGGGATGCACACCGGACGTGCTGGGGAAGCGGCCGCATGCGCGTGTGGATCAGCGGCGCGTACACTCGCGCCATGCATCCCGATCTGGTGTCGCTCGGACTTGCTCTTGGCGTCGGGCTCCTCGTGGGCTTCGAGCGCGAGCGGCATCCCGACACGGTGGCGGGGGTGCGCACCTTCGGCTTCGCGGGGTTCATCGGAGGCCTGAGCGCGCTGGTGGCGCCGCAGCCGTGGGTGCTCGTCGTGATGGCGGCGGCACTGGGGCTCGCGGGCGCGGTGGGGGGCATGCTTGCGGCATCCCGCGGCGCTGGGGCGGTCTCGCGCGGTGCGGATGCATCCGGTCGAGGAGTTGA
>CAIOCH010000307.1 GCA_903856525.1 uncultured bacterium
CCTTCTTGTCCGTTCCATGCCCCGACGATCATCCTCGCTGCATCGCTGGCATCCTCCATCGGAAGCGTCGCCTGCGCGGGGCCCGTGTGGGACATCGACTACACCAATGACGCACGGCAGACGGCGGGCACCGCGCAGGTGATCACCTCGTCGCTCTCCCCCTACATCAACATCTTCGGCCGCCTTGGAGGCTACGGCTTCGTGGGCAGCGACTTCGTCGACATGTACCAGATCCAGATCACGTCGCAGACGCTCGTGAGCATCTCGACCGCGGGCGGGAGCCTCGGCGGCGAGGCGGACTTTAACACGCAATTGTTCATCTTCCGCCGCAAGGGCGGCAACGGCAACAACGTGCGGGCGGCCGCGCTGCGGGCCAACAACGATGCCGCGCTCGGGAACCTCGGCTCGCGCATCGGCGATGAGTACGACCCGAACAGCGATTACACGCTGCTGTCGCCCGGCCACTACTACCTTGCGATCGCCGGCTACGGCACCATGGCCGTCAACGAGGGCGGCGGACTCATCTGGAGCGGGCTCGACAACCCCGGTGCGACAGTGAGCGGCAACGAGCAGTTCCTCGGCGACTGGGCGGGCCAAGGCGAGATCGGCGAGTACCACATCCGCCTGCAGGCCGTGAGCGGCAATGCCGCGCCGACGCCGGGTGCGATCGCCCTGCTCGGCCTTGCGGGCATCATCCGCCGGCGCCGCCGCTGACGCGGGCCTGCGTGATCTCATCGACCAGTTCGCGAGCGGCCCGCGTCGAGCGGGCCGCTTCGCCTTTTCGGAGCCGCAGGATGTCGAGCGCCTTGCGGGCGCGCTGCTCGGCTGCGGCGAGACGTGCGTCATCGCGGGATCCGTCGGCACGACCCCGTGCGAGACGCAGCTCTGCACGGGCCATGCTGAACAGCGTGCGGCCGATGCGGAAGTCGTCCGGCGCAACGAAGGGCGTGATCGCCTCGAGCGTCGCCTGAAACTCGGCGATCGCGAGCTCGTCGTTTCCGCGCGCCGCGGCGAGCACGGCGCGGCCGTTGAGGATGCCCGCGCGCGCGATGGCGCCGTCGCGTCCCGGGACGAAGTCCTCGGAGTGCAGCAGCGCCTCCTTGAGCCGCTCCTCGGCCTCCTGATGCTTGCCCTGCTCCCGCAGCGCCGATGCGAGCTGGCGCTCGGTGTCGACGGTCTCGATGTCGCTCGCACCGAGCACGCGCATCCTCAGCAACAGGGCGTCGCGGTAGGCCTGCTCGGCGCCGGCGAAGTCCTCGTCGGCAAAGCGCAGGCGTGCCAGCGCCACCAGCGAGGTCGCCAGCTGCAGGTCGGTCACACGACCGGCCCCGTGGCCCTCGGACTGGATCTGATAGGCGCGGAAGATGGCGCCACTGGCGCGGAGCGACTCGTCGAAGCCCAGCTGGATGAGCCCGAGTGTCTGCAGGATCTCAGCGAGCATCTCGGGATCGGTGCCGAGCTCGCCCTGCACCTGTCGCTCCACCACGGAGACGAAGTCGGCCACGCTCATGCTGCTCGACCCGACGCCCGTCTCGGGGTCGGCCGACTCGAGGGCATCGCGGAAGGTGCGGTAGGCGCGCTCGACCCGCTGGCGCTCCGTCTCGGCCCGGGTGCGTTCGGCGTCGGCACGGCGGAAGGCGATGGCGAGCGCGATGCCCGCGGCGAGCACGGTGCAAGCCAGCAGCGTGCCCATGGCCGTGAGGATCCAGTAGCGGCGCAGGGTCTTCGCGAGGACATAGGTGCGGCTGTCCTCGCGGGCGAGGATGGGGCGTCCGTCGAGGTAGCGCGCGAGATCCTCCGCGAGCGCGTCGGCCGTGTCGTACCGCCGAGCGGGGTCCGATGCGAGCAGGCGGAGCACGATCACCTCGAGGTCGCGGTCGATGCGGGTTCCCGCAGGGGCGACGCTCGACGGACGCGGCACGGTTCCGCGCGACTTGAGCTGCACGAGCTCGCCCAGCGACCGGGCCGAGGCGAACGGCATGGTGCCCGTGAGGCACTCGTACATCACGACGCCGAACGCGTACAGGTCGCACCGCGAGTCGATGCCCGCGGGATCATCGCTGAGCTGCTCGGGCGCCGCGTAGGCGAAGGTGCCCACGAACTCGCCGTCCTGCGTGGAGTCGGAACGCTGGTCCAGCCTGTTGGTGCCGAGTTCGGTCCGCGCCAGACCGAAGTCGAGCACGCGCGGGCAATCCTCGCGGTCGATGAGGATGTTGCCTGGCTTGAGGTCGCGGTGGATCACGCCGCGACGGTGCGCGTAGGCGATGGCCTCGGAGATGCGGCGGGCAAGCGCCGCGAGCTGGCGCGGCGACGGGCGGGTGCGGGTCACGAACTCGTCGAGACGCTCGCCCTCGACGTACTCCATGGCGAACCACGGTTCGCCGCGGCGCGACACACCACTCTCGTACAGCGTGACGATGGACGGATGTCGGAGCGCCGCCACGACCTCCACCTCGCGCTCGAAGCGCATGCGCTGGGCGGAGCTCGCGAAGCGGCCGCCGATGAGCATCTTGACCGCGCAGCGCCGGCGCGTCGCCAGCTGCTCGGCGGCGAAGACGGTTCCCTGGCCGCCGCGATGGATCTCGTGATCGAGACGGTAGCCGGGGATGGTCGCCTCGATGCCGGCCTCCGTGGCCCGCGGATCATCGGCGCCGGTCGGCGACGGCGAGACCGTCGGGTCGGCCACCGATCCGGAGGAGAGCGTTGCAGCCGCCGCCCGCGCGATCTCGGCGCGCAGGCGCCGATGTCCCGCAAGCCGATCCACCGCCCCCTTGCACTCGCGGCAGAGCACGATGTGCGCGAGCGTGAGCTCGCTCACGCGGATGCGCTGGTCGACCTTCGACGCCGCCACATGCTCGAGGGTGTCGCGCGACAGCGCGCCGCATCCCTGCGGGCTATCGGGGATTCCATCGGTGCCGTCCGCCAGGTTCACGCATCGAATGGTAGCAGCCGAAGCGGGGATTCCCGCATGTCCCTACGCGTCTGGGCCTTCCCTCGGCCGTCCGTGCGACCCCTGCACGCTCCCCAGACCCACCAGCGGGGCCTCGCCCGCGAGCAACGACGCCGCGAGCATGACATCGTTGATGTCGCGATGCTCGACCCAGCCACGCGTCTCGCGTGTGGCCGGATCGAGCCACGTCGCCTCGATCCGATCCGCCACCGGCACCGCGCGCTGCATGGCATCGAGGCGCACCCGCAGCGCGGCGGCACTGGCGTCGGGCAGGAACCGATCGGGATGCGCGACCATGGCCGCCTGCATCGGACCGATTGCGCGGAGCCCCATGCAGAGCCCGAGCTCGCGGAAGGCGAGGCGCACCTCGGTCGGCTGCGAGAGCATGCGCGCCCCTGAACCGCCGTCGAGCGCGAAGTCGAGCCCGCGGTGCGCGTCCGACAGGATCGTGTGCAGCAGGGACTCGAACGCGATGTCCCGCTGCCCGACGAGTTCGATGAGCATCGCCGCATCGGCGAGCAGGCCGCCGATGCCCAGAGGATCGGTGGTGGACCACGACGCGTGGCGCGCGCAGATGGCACGCAGGATCTCGATCTCGGTGTCGAGGGCGGCGGGCTGGGGCGACAGCCGGTGCCGCGCCGCGCGCACGAACAGGATGGTCGCCAACCCATCCAGCGGGTCATGCTGTCCCATCGAGGCCACGAGCGGCCGTGTGAGGTCGACGCTCATCTTCCAGTGCATGCGTTGCGGCGCACCGAGCCGTGGCGTGTGGACGAAGCCGCGCACGGCCACGTGCGCGAGCGTCACGGCGTGCTCGATCCAAGCGGGGTCGCCTGTGGCCAGGCCCAGCTGCGCGAGCGCCTGCATCCACTTGGTGAGGTAGTGGAAGTACTGCCCGTCGCGCTCCCACTCGAGCTGCTCGTCGAGCGGCTCGTCGGCGGCGCGCTCGCGGAGCGGCTTGCCGATGCGCAGACCGCCCGCGGTGGGCCGGCGCATGCCCTCGTCCTCGGAGAGTCCGCTGATCCAACCGGCGCGCGCGTCACCCTCGCGGTGGCGCCCGAGGACCTCGTGGACCAGCTGGGCCAACCGCACGGCGTCGTCGCGATAGGCGTCGACACCCGTGGCACGATGGAGCGCGAGCATCGCGAGCACACCGTAGGCATCGGTCCACAGGTACCGGCACACGGGATCGCCGCCGCCACGCACCCCTGTGCGCGCGGCGAAGGCCGTCATGAGTCGTTCCGCGTCCTGCACGGCCCTGCTGCGCATCGCCCGCTCCGATCAACGGCCATCATGGCGGCGTGCACGCGCGGATCCACGGGGAGTGATCCGCGAGGGTACGGAGTCGGGGAATCGGCCGTTTCGGAAGCCGATGGAGCGTGGTGGCGCCGACGGAGCGGACTCCCTATCGTCCCACCCCGATGCTGCGCCACTGCCCGATCCTCGGACGAGCCACGGAAACCACCCCGACGCCGTTCGCACGCGGCGCATGGACGCTCGTGCGCTGCAACGAGACGGGCTTCGTGTTCCTGCCCGACCCGCCGACCTACGACGCGCTGGCGACCGAGCATGCCTGGGAATCGACCTTTGCCGCCGAGCGGGCGCGCCGCAAGCGGGAGGAGCCCGTGGTGGCCACCGTGGGCGGCTGGATCAGGCGGCTGCGTCGGAAGGTCCTCCGAGCGCGCAACCCCTTCGCCGCCATCGTGGGCGCCCGGCTGGCGCGAGGAGCGGGTGCCCCGCCCTTCCGCATCGTCGATGTCGGCTGCGCGCACGCCGCATTCACCCGCTCAGTTGCCGAGCGCCTGACCGCGCGCGATCTCTCAGTCACCATGACGGGCATCGAGGTGTCGCACGCGCTCGCCGCGGCGGCACGGCAAACGCTTTCGCCCATCGGAGGCACGGTGATCGAGGCGAGTGCCCTCGAGGGCGTGCGCTCGCTGCCCGCAGGTTCGGTGACCGCGGTGCTCATGTCGTCGTTCCTCGAGCACGAGGCGCAGCCGCTCGAACTGCTGCGCGAGGTGCGCCGCTGCCTCCGGCCCGGCGGCTTCGCGGTGGTCAAGGTGCCCAACTTCGCCTGCTGGAACCGACTGGTGCGCGGCGCGCGCTGGTGCGGCTTCCGCTACCCCGACCACGTGAACTACTTCACGCCGCGCACGCTGCAGGCGCTCGCCGAGCGCGCGGACCTCTGCTTCGAGCAGGGATGGCTCGACCGCCTGCCGCTGAGCGACAACATGTACGCGGTGCTCTCGCGGGCGCCGCAGGGGTGAGGCCCACACCCGCGCGCGACTGCGCGCGGTTGGAACACCCCGCGCGCGACTGCGCGCGGTTGGAACACCACGCGCGCGACTGCGCGGACGGAATCTGCCGCGCATCACCAGTCATCGCGCAGCCTCACCACGTACCAGCCGCCTCCCAGGGGGACCAGGTCGGGAAGCCACGTGGATGCGGGGAGATAGGGGAGATACGCGTACGCCCCGCTCTCGAACATGAAACCGCTCCCGGATACCTGCAGCAGCACGCCTCGGAAGTCGTCGGGTTGGACGCGGGCCTGACGGGAGGACGGGCTCTCGGGATCGGCGTACACCGACATCGGCGGGAACTCGAGGACGGGCGTGGGGGTGCTTCCGATCCGCTTGAGTCCGCCCTGTGCGACCGGGACCTGGTCGAGCGTTCCCGCGTGCCATGCAGCGGCGTTCGCCTCGAGCGTGGCGCGACGCCACTCGAAGCCGAGAACGATGGGGACGCCCGCCTGGGCCGTGCTGACACCCGCGAGGACCACCGCCGGTGGAATCCACCAACCCGGCTGTCGCGCGGTGTCGCCAAGCCGGCGATGGCGCAGCCCCACGACGAGCGCCAAAGCCGCGCGCAGGATGCCGAAGAGCCCCAGCAGCGCGATGGCGCAGAGTCCGAGGATTCCGGAATCGAAGTACCCGCCAGGCACGGACCCGCTGTAGAGAAGCACAACGAGCGCGGCACACACGAGCAGGCTGTAGGCGAGTCCGGGTGCGCGCAGTGACCACTGGACGAAGCGGCCGGGGACAGGCGCGCGCAGCGTGCGGGCCTCCGTCGGATCCACCCACGCACCGCACTCGCTGCACGGCGCGGGAGCGCCCTGCGCGCCTCCCGGAAACGGGTAGCCGCAGCGCGCGCATTGGCGCTCATCCGATGAGGGCAGGAAGCGCACACCAGGGGCGAACCAGCGACGTACGCGGGTGAGCGCGGACACGGGTGCGTCCGCGGGCGGAGAGGTGGATGCGGATGTGGATGCGGAGATGCTCGGTTCAGTGGACATCGGCGCCTCGATCCTCGGACGAATCCGTGCATACGAGATGTTGCCGCGTGAGTTCGGCGATCCGCGCGGCGTCCCCCACGCCGGGAAAGCCCGCCCCACCGAACGGCGACTTGGCGGGGCTGGTGCTCGACCAGCCACCGGGCGCCAGCGGCTCGGTACGGCCACCGCGGAGGTCGAAGTCGATGTCGCCGGAGCCATCGCGTCGCACGAAGGGCACCACCTGCACGACTTCGCCGCGCTCCCACGAGCGGATGAAGTGGTTGGTCAGGAAGAGATGCTCGCCGAGCAGCATGGCGCGCTGGTTGGTGAGCACATTGGCGGTGCGCGCGTACCAGCGCGGCAGCACCACGGTGGGAAGCAGCAGGATCACGACACCCACGAGGAAGGTGAACGCCAGCGTCCCACCGAACAGCAAGCCGAAGCCGCCCGCAAGTTCCCCCGCGCCGAGCGGGGGCACGCCCGGCATGCCACCGAGCGCGAGGGCGAGGGCGAAGTAGAAGGAGAGAACAATGAACGCGGACCCGAAGATCCACGGGAGCAGGCTGATCTGCCAGCGCCAGAGCGGCAACTGCGGGGCGCACCAGACGATCCGCTCGCCCGGACGCAGTTCCGACTGCACGCGCGCGCGCATGCGCGGCGCGAGGGTGTGGAGGCCGTGATCCTGCATCAGTGCATCGTATCCCGAGGATGGTCGGCTACCGATCGTCCTCGGCGAGCGGGCGGAGGCGGCGGCGGAGCGTACTCCACCGCCGCCTCAGTGCGTCCTCGGAAATGCCCGTTTCGGCTGCGATCGCGGCCCACGACGCACCGCGCATGCGCTGCATCACCAGCAGCCGCTCCTCGGGCGTCATGGCCGACATCGCATGCTCGGCGAGGTCGCGGAGCTCGACATGCGTGGCTGGCTCGGCATCGGCTTCGTCGGTCGTGGACAGCAGGTCGCGCCGGAGGACCTCGAGGGCAGAGTCCTTGACATTGCGGCGCCGCAGCGCGTCGATCAGCAGATGCTGGGCGATGGTGGTGAGAAGCCCCCACGCCTCGCCGCGGGAGAAGTCGGTGCGGCCGTCGCGGCGCACGGATGCGAGGAACCGCGCAACGCTCGCGTGCGCGAGGTCCGCGGCTCCGAGTTCCGGATCGCCGTGCCGTTCGCACAGTGCGTGCAGCCGACGCAGCAGATCGGGCCGCAGCGACTCGATGAGCGCGTGCAACTGCGCCTCCGCGGGGATGCGCTCGATAGAGTCGGGAACCGCAGGATGGTCGGGGTCGTTGCTGCGCACGAAGCTCGCTCACTGACACGCGGACGGGCGAGGACGGACAGCCACCGCGCCACGCGGCGAGGCGAGGCGAGGGCCGCGCCCCGCGGCGCGGCGAGGCGAGGGCCGCGCCCCGCGGCGC
>CAIOCH010000308.1 GCA_903856525.1 uncultured bacterium
ACCGAGGTGTGGCAGTAGCGGCAGTCCATGCCCAGCTCGCCCGCGTGCAGCGCATGGCTGAACGGCACGGGTTGGCCGGGCTGGTAGCCCACCTCGAGCGTCTTCGGGCTGAGTCCGTAGGCGACGAAGAAGATCGCGTAGACCGGGATCGTCAGCGCCGCGAGGATGATGGTCGGCAGCAGTAGGTTCGACCAGCGCGGGAAGAGAAACCTGCTCATCTCGTGAAGAGCTCCGTATGCCGGACCCTGCGGCCCGGGTGAAATCGCGGGGACTTCGTGCCAAATTTCACGAAGTCCATCGCGCCATCGTAAATGGTCCCGAGGAAGCCGTCAAACGTGGAAAGAGTTGTCCGTCTTTGTTCTCGGACGCGCAACGAAATTTCTATTTGCGGACCGTCTCTGGAGATGTCCCAAAGAACCGCTGTGCGTTCGCGTACATCCGCTCGCGCACCTCCGCCCTGCCCTGCCCCCAGAGGTCCGCAAGCGCATCCGCCACATGCAGCACGAACCGGGGCTCGTTCGGACGGACCGTGCGATGGGGCTCGGGCGTGAGGAACGGGGCGTCGGTCTCCACCATCACCCGGTCGGGCGGCGCCAGCCTGGCCGCCTCGCGCGTGTCCTTGGCGTTCCGAAAAGTCACGACCCCCGTGAAGCTGACCCATGCGCCAAAGTCAAGCAGGAGCCGCATCTCGCGCGGGCCCGCCGTGAAGCAATGGAACACGAACCGCGCGGGATCCAGCCCGCTCTCCCTCAAGATCGGGATGAGCTCGTCGAATGCCTCGCGGCAGTGGACGACGACAGGCTTGTCCAGTCGCGGATCCTCGGCCCGCCAGGCGAGGAGATGGGCGAGTTGCTCGGCGAGCACGGCCCGCTGCAGCTCCTGCGGAGGTTCGGTGTAGTGCCGATCGAGGCCGAGCTCGCCCCAGGCCACGCACTTCGCGTCCAGTCCGACCTCCCGCATGGCGGCCCAGTCGGCGGGTCGGTCGGCATAGAGGGGGTGGACCCCCGCGCTGCACCAGAGATCGGTGTGGCTCTGCGCGAGCGCCAGCGCCCGCTGTGCGTCGTCGGTGGTTGTGGAGATGGTGATGGCGCCAAAGACGCCCGCCGCGCGGGCATCGGCGAGCACCGAATCAACGCGGCCGCCGTATTCGGGGAAAGTCAGGTGGCAATGCGTGTCGATCACGGGGGTCAGCGTACCCGCGGCCGCCCCGGACGGTCCGCGAAGGCCCTACGCCGCGTTCGCCCTATACACTCGACCCTTCATGTCCCCGCGCGACCAGCCAGAGCATGCCGGCGCCTCGATGAGCTTCGGGGAGCACCTCCACGAACTCCGTGGCCGGGTGTTCAAGGCGCTGATCGTGCCCCTGCCGCTTTCGGTGGGCCTCTTCTTCGTGGCTCCCTACATCCGCGAGCTGCTGGTGGCGCCGCTCTTCGCGGCGCTGCGGTCGAACGGCCAGACGATGCAGATCCAGGCCCTGTCGCCCGCGGAGACGATCACCACCGACATGAAGCTGGCGGTGATCGGCGCGCTGTCGCTCTCGGCG
Organism: uncultured bacterium; assembly: GCA_903856525.1. Taxonomy (GTDB): domain Bacteria; phylum Planctomycetota; class Phycisphaerae; order Phycisphaerales; family SM1A02; genus QWPT01. Next base: position 1,544 of record CAIOCH010000308.1, read on the forward strand.
CCGTGGCTGCTGTACCAGCTGTGGAAGTTCGTGGAGCCGGGGCTGTATGTGCACGAGCGGCGGTACGTGCACTTCCTGACGCCGCTGTCGTCGGTGCTCACCGCGTGCGCGGTCATGCTCTTCTACTGGATCCTGCTGCCGTTCACGCTGCTCTTCCTGGTGGGATTCGGCGCCGCGCAGCCGCGGCTCCTCGATGTCCCCGATCCGATCGTGGCTCCCGAAGGGGAAACGGTGGGGACCGCCGGGACGGCGCCCACGCCGTTCACCATGCCGGTGCTCGAGGAGGATCCGCCCAGCCCGCAGCCGGGACAGGCATGGATCTCGCTGCCCGACCAGGTGATGCGCGTGGCGGTACCCGTCTACAAGTACGAGAACAACGCGCTGATCGAGCTCGCCAACCAGGCGAACGAATTGATCTCACCAAACGCGCAGCCCGCGAAGCCGCAGCTTCGCATCCTCGAGCTCCCGCTCACGGTGCTCGGCGGCGTGTCGCAGGTGTACCGCCTGAGCGAGTACATCAGCTTCACGCTCCTGCTGCTCGCGGGTTCGGTGGTGGCCTTCCAGATGCCGGTGGCCATCCTGCTGCTCGGCTGGGTGGGCCTGGTGAACCCGCGCATGCTGCGGGAGAAGCGCCGCTGGGCTGTGTTCATCATGGCCATCATCGCGGCCATCGTGACGCCGCCGGACATCACCTCGATGCTGCTCCTCCTGGGGCCGCTCTGGCTGCTCTACGAGTTCGGCATCGTGCTGCTCCTGCTCGTGCCCGCCAAGCGGGTGGCCGAGGGACGGGTGTTCTCGGTCCGTGGCATGGGCGGCTCGGCCTCCCAGCCCGCACAGACCGACCAGCCCGACCGCACATCGTGGCAAGACGAGCCAGATGACTGGCATTCCCCCCGTTCGAAGGACGATGACGAGGGCGCCGGAGGCAGATCGTCGTGATCCGCCGCCCGGGTGACCGAGTGATCCATCGAGGGTCGTTGAAGGACAAGCGCGCGACCGCTGCGTTGTGGCGCATTGCCCGGAGACGGAGACGAACGATGACTGCCCTTCGCCTTGTGCGCACAGCACACGAAGGCGTGAGCGAGATCGATGTGCGCATGATGGAGCGCGCCATCGGACTCGCCCGCCAAGCGGCCCTCGCGGGGGAAGTTCCCATCGCGGCGGTCGTGTACCGCGGCGAGGAGGTCCTCGGCGAGGCCGCCAACAACCGCGAGGCGATGGCGGATCCCACGGGTCATGCCGAAATCGTGGCCATGCGCATCGCCGGCAAGGCGCTCGGCGAGTGGCGGCTCGAGGGCTGCTCGATGGCGGTGACGCTGGAACCCTGCCCCATGTGCGCGGGCGCGCTGGTGAACGCGCGACTGGGCAAGCTGGTGTACGGCGCGACCGATCCCAAGGCGGGCGCCTGCGAGACGCTGTACGCGATCCCCGGCGACGCGCGGCTCAACCATCGCGTGGAGATGCACGGCGGTGTGCTGGCTCCGCGCTGCGTGGAGCTGCTGCGGGCGTTCTTCAAGGAGCGCCGCGCGCAGCAGAAGGCGCTCAAGTCGGCGCAGTCGCGCAGCGCGTGATCACTCCGCGAGCAGACCATGACCTCCAGACATCCCGTCAAGCTCGTGTGCGTGGACCTCGGTGGCGTGGTCGTCCGCATCCGCCGCTCGCTGGCAGAGACACTGCACGCGGTGGGCGTGCCCGGCTACCTGCTCGAGTCGATCTCGTCGGAGGAAATGCTCGCGTTCCGCGGCACGACCTCGCGGCACCAGCGCGGCGAGTACGCGTGGGACGCGTGGCTCGATGCCGCGCATGGCGTGCTGGCGCGGCATGTCGACCGCGACACGATCGCACGGGCGCACGATGCCATCCTGGTGGGCGAGTATCCCGGCGTGGCGCGCGCGCTCGGGGCCATCCGCAGGGCAGGCGCGGTGACGGCATGCCTGTCCAACACCAATGACCGCCACTGGGAGGCGCTCGTCGAGCTCCCGGCGATGGGCGAGATCGAGCATCGGCACGCATCGCACCTGCTCGGATGCGAGAAGCCCAACGAGGCGATCTACCGCGCGTTCGAGAAGGCGACGGGGTGCGGCGCATCGGAGATCCTGTTCCTCGACGACCTCGAGGAGCACTGCGTGGCAGCGCGCGCGTGCGGCTGGAATGTCGTGCGCGTGGACCACGAGCGCGACACGGCGTCGCAGATCCTGGCGGC
>CAIOCH010000309.1 GCA_903856525.1 uncultured bacterium
CCCATCCGCGCCGCGCTGTTCGCGCCGCCGGAGCAGGGCGAGCTCACGGTCGTCGCCTGCGACTCGGTGCGCCGCCTCCGCGACGAGGTCGCCCGTCCGATGCTCGAGCGGATCGTCAGCGCGTCGGGGTCCTCGATGCGAAGCCCCGAGATTCGACTCGCCGCCTGCCGCGCCCTCGTGCGTCTTGGCGCGGGACCTGCGCCGCTTCTCATCGCCCGCGAATACGCCGCCCATCCCGACGCGCGGGTCCGTGCGCAGGCAGCGGCGCTGCTCGGCGAGATCGGTACGCCCGAGGCGCTGCAGATGCTCGTCGGCATGCTCGCCGACGCCAGCACCAGCGTGCAGGTTGCCGCGGCGGGGGGGCTCGAGGCCGCCGAGTGAAGCCGCTCCTCGGCCGCCGTCGTACCGCGCTTGGACTTTGGTCACGCCCCAACGACGGGTTTGTCGCGCAGGCCGATTGACATGCCCCCTCGGTATCGGTACAAAATCCGACCTTCGCGGATTCTCGACCCTAGACCGAGAACCCCCGAGGCGAGAACAGGATGCATCCCGCCTGTGCGGCGGACCGTATCCCACGCTCGCGCGAGTGCAGTGAACGCCCGTCGCAGTCAGCCGACCGGGTGCGTGAGTAGACAGACGTAGATCCGACAGATGACCCGCGACCGCCCGCTTCCCCGAGTGCGGCGAGTCGCCAAAGAACCTCAGTAAGCCTCAAGAAGAAAGCAAGGAATCCTGCAGTGCACGTCCTGACCAAGATCTTCATCGTGCTCGTTGCGCTTCTCACCGTGGCGATCGTTCCGCTCGTCGCAGTGAATGTCACCAACGAGGGCAAGTTCCAGGCCAAGTACAAGGATGCCGTCGCCTCTGCCTCGCAGATCGAGGCCGAGCGCAACAACGAGCGCACCCTCTGGCAGTCGGAGAAGCAGAAGGTCGAAGGCAAGCTCAAGGAAGCCGAGATCTCCGTCGCCGCCCTGCGCGAGCAGGTCAGCGCCAAGGCGTCCGAGGCCCGCACCCTCGCCGTCGAGCTCTCCGGCACCAAGGCCACGCAGGCCTCGATCGCCAGCAGCCTCGAGGTCCTCGCCCAGAGCAACAACTCCAACGGCGAGTTGACCGCCACCCTCGTCGCCGAGGTCCGCGCGCTCCGCACGAGCATCTTCGACGCCGAGAAGCGCCTCGCAGAGATCCAGACCCAGTTCGACGCCAAGGAGTCGGAGCTTGAGGTCGCCGTGGCCGCCCGCCGCGCCCTCCAGGAGGAGCTCAAGCGCCTCACCGAGACCAAGGATGACGCGCTCGCGACCATCGCCCAGTACGTCGCCACCGTTGGCGAGCTTCCCAAGGCCCGCGCCGGCGCCGTGGGTGAGCGCGTCGTTGCGACCCGCAACATCTCGGCCACCATCATCAGCGTCCGCCGCGACGACGGCATGGCGCTGGCGGAGATCAACGCCGGTTCGCGCGACGGTCTCAAGCCGGGTTGGATCCTCACCATCGGCGACGGCGGTACCTTCATCGGCAACCTGCGCATCACCGAGGTCGATGTGAACCGTTCGGTCGGCGTGGTCGAGCTCGAGGATTCGGCTGCCCGCGGCGAGGTCCGCGTCGGTCAGCGCGCCGTGGCGCGCGCTGGCGAGTGACCGTTCCTGCCCGCATCCGCCCCCTCGACACCCGCAGCATCCCAACGAGTCTCCACCATGGCCAAGTCCACCACCCGTAGCACCCGCAGCGGCGACATGAATGTCTACACGGCGCTCCTCTTCGTCGCCGTGCTCGTCCTCGGCGCCGGCGTGACCGCCGTCAGCCTCGCCAACCTGTCCCAGGCCGAAGCCGACGGACAGGCAGGTTCGCCGTTCGCGCTCGTGCGCTGACCCGCCCGGTCCGCAGGCGGGGCGCACAAGCCTCTCCCGCGCCGTGTCTTTCGTGCCGGTAGGCAACGCCGGCAACCCATTCGCTTTCGCCGCAACGCCGCATGATTTTGCGGCGTTGCGTCATTCTGCTACGCTTCACCTCCGCGCGGCAAAGGGCCCTGCGAGGTACCCACGGCGGCAATCCGCCCGGGAGAGAGAGGGAGAGTTCCGTGAGCATCGTCGACAAACTCTTCGGTTGGTTCAGCGTCGACATGGGGATCGACCTTGGTACCTGCAACACGCTCGTGTGCGTGCGGGGTGAGGGCATCGTGCTCAACGAGCCCTCCGTGGTGGCCGTGCGCAAGGGCAACGATCGTGCCGTAGACGTTAATTGTTAGCGTCAGGTCGTTCTTCGGAATGACAAAGCTGACATGACCATACGCATCTGGGTTGGCGGCAAGGATC
>CAIOCH010000310.1 GCA_903856525.1 uncultured bacterium
ACGATGGTTCCGCTACCCACGATCGAGCCCGTGAGCTCGGTGGCGGCGGCGGTGATCGTCATCGACGCCGGCATGGTGGTCAGGAAGTCGACCTTGGAGATCGAGGAGTCGATGGCCGAGATCTTGGCCGGGTCGACCAGACCGGTGGCGTTGACGGTGATGACGGCGTCGGTGCAGCTGCGGCTGATGAGGCCCGACAGAGCGCCGTCCGTGTTCGAATTGCTGAGCGTGAAGATGCCCAACACGCCGCTGCTGGACACGGTGGACTGGAAGCCCGCGCCGCCGTCCTGGCCGGAGTAGAGCTGCCCCAGCTCTGCCTCGGAAAAGTTCGTGCCGTCAAAAGTCGCGGCGCCCAGCCCGGCTACGTCGTACACGCTCGAGGCGTACGCGCGCAGTGCGGCATTGTTCGCGGTCAGGCTGTTCGCCGTGAGGTAAGCGGTATACCCGCTGCGCGAGATGTGCGACGACGCGGCCGTACAGCTCTGCGCGAGCGCATCCGAAGACGCGAACATCGCAGTGAGCGCGAGACCAAACGTCGAGATTGCCGTGAAGGTAGTGACCTTGAGCGACATGACTTGCACCTTGGGGCCTGTGGCCCGGGATCCCACGCGCGCCGGGGGCAGCGCGCAAGGGATGATTCCTATCTCATACAACGGGACGGACTCCGCGAAAAAGAACCGCGGTAGCGGAAGGTTGCTCCAAATCCGCGCGGAGCAAAGGGAAACGTCGATTCAGCCGGTGAATCGCTGAGGGCGGGCGCCATAACTGCGCGGTCCCAGCCGTCTCCAGGGTCCGTGGAAGACGGATCCGAGCCCACGCGGCACCGCCGCCGGCGTGGATCGCCGAAAGCTGGGGGTGTTGTGTGCTCGTCTGCGTGTCTTGCACGAATGCCTCAGGTGGTTCACCGCCGCAACACGAAACGGGGACTCCGAGTCGCGGCTTTGGTGCTCATCGTCCGCCAAGGGGGGGCACTTCAGCGCGTCTGCGAATCTCGCGTGGGTTGCCCGGGAGGACGGGCCAGACCTGCGGATGGCTCGTCGAGTGTTATCGGTCGGGATCGGCCTCGGAAAAGCAAACAGGCCCGCGACGTGTGTCGCGGGCCTGGGGTTCACGTGAGGTTGTCGCTTCCGGATCTCACCAGTTCGGCTGCTCGATGCCATCGGCCTGGTCGAGGCCTTCGATCGGGCGGCGGTACTGGCCCTGCGCGGCGAGCGCAAGATCGGTCGCGTCGACCCAGCCGTCCATGTTGATGTCGGCCTCCTCCATGTAGCCGAGGCCCATGCGGCGGAGCTCCTTGACGCTGACGCGGTCGCGCGGGTTGCCGTTGAAGTTGGCACCGTTGCAATCGTCGCCGATGTCGAGGAAGTTCAGCGAGATGAAGCTGAAGTCCGCGTTGCCGACGCGATCGTCGCGGTTGAAGTTGCTGCGGCTGAGCGGGGTCTTGCCGACGCCGCGGTCCGTGACGAACGCACCGAAGTCGAGGATGTCGACGATGTTGTCGTCGGTGCTGTCGCCAGCCACCAGCGAGAAGGCGCCCGGGAAGACCCACTTGGTTCCCGAGACCGACATCGCCTGGGCATCCGCGATCGTGTTGACCGCATCCTTGGCGCTGGCGCAGGTGTAGCCTGCGAGCACGGGGATCTCCACGTCGCGCACCGTGCCGTCGCCGCCAGCGGTGAAGCTGACATCGGCGGTCACCGCCACGCCCGAGCTCAGGCGGAAGCGGATCGGGAGCGTGAAGGGTCCGGTCGCCGAGATGGTCGGTGCCAGGTTGACGTCCACGGTCATGCGGTGCTTGTTGATCACCACGATGTCGCGGCTGTCCGTGGCCGTGTTACCGGCCTCGTCGACGGTGTTCCAGGTGACGCGCGAGGTACCGATCGGGAACTCCGACGGCCAGGTGCTGCCGTTGGGGCCGCTCGGGTAGGCGATCGAGATGGTCACGGTCTCGGCACCGCAGTTGTTGCTCGAGGTCACGCCGGGGTTGGCCACCACGGCGCCGTAGGTGCTGCCCGCGTCGGGGTAGGTCGTGATGTTCGCCACGCCAGCGGTTGCATCGGCGTCGCCCGAGGGCACGCCCGCGAGCACGAGGTTCTTCTGGGCGCTGACCTCGATCGACGTGGTTCCGATCGCTGCGATCGGCGACGGGGTCGTGCCGCCCGCCGCGAGGCGGTTGGCGAAGCCCGCGTTGAGCGAGCAGAGGTCGGACGCGCTGCAGAAGCCGTCGGTGGTTGCACGGAAGGTGATCTGCGCCACCACGCCTTCGTAGATGCCCACGCTGGCGGCATCGGTGTAGTCGATGCCCGTGTAGAAGGTCACGTGCCGCTGCGAGCCCGTGTTGCCGTCGCCGCCCGACAGGAAGGTCGGCATGCCGGCGCCTCCTGCCACGCTGACGAAGGTGAGGCGCGCGCTGTCGTAGTTGATGCGGCCCTGGGCAGCGACGGCGCGCGGACCAGAGGTCGGCAGGTTCTCGGCGCGGACATAGACCACGAAGGTCTCGTTGGCCTTGACATAGGTGTGTCCCGCCGCGCCCGACGCCTGGTCGGTCACGTGGAACAGGGCCTGGACAGCAAGGGCGGTGTTGTACGCCTGCTGCTGGGCGTCATCGAAGCCCGTCGGATTCACGTTCACGTTGGCGCCCGAGGACACCGACGTGTTCATGATCACGGCGATGGCGGCGGGATCGACGCTCGAGTCGATGTTCACCACGCCGGTGATCGAGGTGACCGCCGAGCTGTTCGTCGAGAGCTCGGAGAGCTGCGCCGAGGTCATGCCCGTCGCCACCACGGTCGCCTGGCCAGTGTTCGCAGCAGAGAGCAGGAGCTCGAGCTGCGTGCTCGACTGCGACGCCGTCACGGTGAGGCTGTTGATGTCCACGATGCCCACGCCGAGCGTGGTCACCGCACCCGCCAGCGACGCGAGCTGGCTATCGCTCATGCCGGCCGCGCTGAAGACCACCGCGGTGCTGCCCGTGAAACTGGAGCCCGTGAAGACGCGGCCCACGAGGTTCGTGATCTGCGTCGAGGTGAGGCCCGAGTTGATCGCGATGGAGCCCGTGATGCCGCCGACCGGAACGGCGCGGATCTTGAGGTAGTTGTCCGCGAGCTTGGCGAGCTGGTTGCCGGCAGCCGAGCTCATGCCCGTACCGTCGGCGAGTGCCAGGGCCTTGCCCGTGGTCGCGGCAGAGATCGCCTTGCCGAGCAGGGCATCGATCTCCGCAGCGGTCTGGACGCTGGTGAGGCTGAGGTTGTAGGTCGAGGTCACCTGGGCGATGTTGGCCGCGGCGGTCGAGAGCTGGTTGTCAGCCATCGACGAGCCGTTGATCTCCACCGTGGCGCCCGAGGCGATCTTGCCCGCGAACAGGTTGCCCATGTTGGTGTTGGTGACGAGGCTGGTGAACACCACCGTGCCCGACACGCCGCTTGCGGCGAGCTTGGCGCTGGCCGTGCCGAGTGCATTGAGCTTGGTGGCATCCATGTCGGTCGCGACCGCGAGCGCCATGGCCTTGCCGGTGGCGGCCACCGAGACCGACTTGCCGAGCAGGGCCGTGATCTGGGCGCCCGACTGGGCGTTGGTCACGGTGAGGTTGTAGACCGAGTCGACCTTGGCGATGTGGGTGACCACATCGGCGAGTTCGCCCGTGACCATGCCGTTGGCGTCGATCTCGACGGTGGCCGAGTCGTTCGCCTTGGCGAGCAGGTTGCCGAGGTTCGCGTCGGCGATGGCCGAGGTCACGATCATCGTGCCCGTGATGCCGTTGTCGGCGACCTTGACCGAGTTGGCGGCGACCACGTTGAGGTAGTCGGCGTTCATGCCGGTGGCGATGACGAGCACGCTGCCGTTGCCGGCGCCATCGAAGAGGACCTGGAGCTCGGCGAGCGAGATGTCCGCCGAGGCGGTCACGGTCACGTTGAGGAGGAAGTCGACCTTGGTGCTGTTGGCGGCGACCTCGTCGAGCTTGGCGCTGCCCATGCCGGTGGCGTCCACCGTCACGGTCGCGGCCACCTGGGTCTTGCCCAGGATGGCGCCCACGTAGTTCACACCATTGTCGATGGTGAACGTACCCGAGATGCCGTCTGCGGCGAGCTTGCCCGCCAGTGCGCCCATGGCGTTGAACTGGGCCGCGAGCATGCCCGACGCATCAGCGGTGGCGCTGAGCGCATCGGACTTGCCGAGGAGGGCGGTGATCGCGGCGGCGTTCTCGCTGGAGGCGAGGGCGAGCGCCGAGATCGTGTCGACCTTGGCGATGTTGCTCACGAGCAGGGCCTTGAAGGACGCGTAGTCCACGGTGGTGAGGACGCCCTTGGCGGCGTTCACGTTGGCGGTGGCGGCCTCGGCCGTCTTGCCGAGCAGCGCGCCGAGGTTGCCCACGGTCACGTCGATCGCAAGGGTGCCGGTGATGCCGTCCGCCGAGATCGCGCCAGCGCCCGCGCCGAGCGCGGTGAGCTGGGACTGGATCATGCCGGTGGCATCCGCGGATGCCGCCGACGACTTACCGAGGATGTTGCTGATCTCGGTCGCATCCTCGCTGGAGGCGAGGGCGGCGTTGGTGATCGCATCCACGGCACCGATGTTGGTGCTGAGGAAGCCCTTGAAGGCCGCGTAGTCCGCGCTGCTCAGGCTGCCCCGGGCTGCGTTGACGTTCACGGTGGCGGCCGCAGCAGTCTTGCCGAGGAGCGCGCCGAGGTTGCCCACGGTCACGTCGATGGCGAGGGTGCCGGTGATGCCATCGGTCCCGATCGCGCTTGCTCCGGCGCCCAGTGCGGTGAGCTGGTCAGCGAGCATATCCGTCGCGTTCGCCGAGGCGCTGAGCGCCTTGGTGAGCAGCGAGGCGATCTCCGCCGCATCCTCGCTCGAGGCGAGGCTGAGGCTCGAGATCGTGTCGATCTTGGAGATGTTCGCCGCGAGGGCGATCTCACCCTTGAACGTGCCGCTGGCAGTGGCAGCCGAGACCTCGACGTTGGCGGCAGAGGCCGTCTTGCCGAGGAGCGCGGTGACGTTGCTGACTGCGACGGTGATGTACATGTCGCCCGTGACGCCGTTCGCCGCGAGACCCGAGGCGCCGCCGCCGAGGGCGGTGAGGCGAGCCGGGTTCATGCTCGTGGCATTGGCGACCGCATCGACCGACTTGGTGAGAAGGGCGGTGATGGTGGCAGCCGTCTGCGTGCTGGTGAGCGAGAGGTTGTTGATGGTGTCGATCGCGGCGATGTTCGCGGCGAGAACGTCGAACGACGCCGTCATGCCGGTGGCGTCGACCGTGACGGTCGAGTCAGCGGGCGAGGCGAGAACCGAGCACTTGCCGAGGAATGCGCCGAGGTTCTCCGAGGTCAGCGAGGTCGAGACGCTCACCGAGCCGCGGATGCCGTTGGCGGCGATGCCCGCGGTGCCGGCGGCGACCGCGTTGATCTGGTCGCCGGCATCACCCGAGTGGGCCATGCCGGTGACGGTCACGAGCGCGTCCACCGACTTCGTCAGCAGGTTCCCGATCTCCGTGGCCGGCTGGGCCGAGGTGATCGTGAGCGAGGTGATCGAGTCGATGTTGGCGATCTTGCTCGACAGGGTCGTGAGCTTGGTGTCGCTCATGCCCGAGGCGTTCACGGTCACATCCGAGCCATTGGTCGGCGTGAGCTGCGAGCACTTGTCCAGGAAGGAACCGAGGTTGTTGGTGCTGTCGGAGAGGTTCACCGTACCGCGGATGCCGTTGTCGGCGATGCGCGCCAGGTTCGCCGCGACCGCATTGAGCTGGTCGCCCGACGCGCCGGAGTGGGCCATGCCGGTGGCGTTCACGATGGCTCCCGTCGCCTTGCCGAGCAGGGTGCCGATGTCGGCAGCCGCAACGGCGCTGGTGAGCGAGAGGTTCGTGATGCTATCGATGGCGTCGATGTTGGCGACGAGCTGGGTGAAGTAGTCCGCGCCCATGCCGGTGGCGTCGATGGTCACCGTCGAGTTGGCCGCATCGGCCTTCTCGAGGATCGCGTCGAGGTTGGAGGGCGACACGCCGCTGTCGATCGTGAAGACGCCGCGGATCGAGTTGGCAGCGAGGCCAGAGGCGCCCGCGGCCACCGAGTTCAGGCTGGTGGCGCTCATGCCGCCGGCGTTGATCAGGGTGATCGAGTTACCCGACATGTTCGCAGTGACGTACGGCGCCACGGCAACCTGGTAGAGGTAGGCGTTGGCGATGTCGGTCGTCGAGGTCGAGCTGTTGATGCCCGCCGCGATGGTGTCGGCTGCGCGAGCCTTATCGAGGTTGATGCCGCTGGCGGCAGCGTTGACGGCGGTGACGCTGGTGCGCGCACCGTTCATGCTGGCGAGGAGGTATGCCTTGCCCGAGGCCGCGTAGCCGTTGAAGTTGCTGATGGTGGCCGACAGTTCGCCGGCGGTGACTTCTTCACCCGTGAGGTTCTTGCCGTCGACCGCGAGGCGCGCGTCCTTGACCGCCACGAAGCGCCCGCTGCCGCTGAAGTCGGCCGACGCGAGCGCGTCACCCGTCAGCATGGCGTACGCCTTGGTGCGGAAGTCGACGTACTTGGCCCACTGCGTGCCCGCAGCGGTCACGTCGGCGAAGGCACGCGTGTTGCCCGTCATGTCGGTCCTGGAGGCCGACTTGTAGAGGAAGCCCGTCGCCTCAGGCAGCGCGTTGTACGCCGTGAGGTCCACGCCGCCGAGATCGAGCGCCGAGATGATGCCCGGGGCGCCTGCGTTGTTGACCGCCCAGAGCTGATCCGAGATCGTGTCGAACGCCGTCTTGTTGAAGGCGACGCGGTTGATCTGGCCGTCGTTCATCGTGGTCAGCGCCACCGAGAAGGTGGCCGACGAGGCGACCTTCGCGACGAGGCTGTCGAGGACGGCGTCGCTGGCGAACGAGGTGTTCGTCAGGGCGACGGTTCCGGTGATCGAGATGCTCTTGTTGATGACGTTGGTCAGCGAGACCGCCGAGCCCGGCCACACGTTGATCGAGTTGCCGGTGTTCGCCGCGGTGACCGCGGCGTCGAGCGTCGAGCGGCCCGCGAGAGCCACGTTCGAGGAAACGACCTCGAAGTCACCGAGGATGTTGAGCACGGTCGTGCCGCTGAAGGCCGGGGCCACGAAGGCCGCGGTCAGCGTCGGCACGGTCGCCTGACGGGTCAGGAGGTTGAAGAGCAGGCTGTCCGAGACGCGCGTCGTGCGCACGTTGCGGTTGAACTCCGGCGGGACGATGACGTTCGCGTCGGCGTTGTAGAACTGGTTCGCGCTGCCGCTGACCGACATGGTGATCGTCGAGCCGTAGGGCTGCACGGTGATCGCGTTGATCGCGTGCGGTCCGGCGTCGGCGAAGACGATGTTGTCGGGGCTGGCGGTGGTCGACGAGGTCGGGTACGGGAAGATGCCCACGTCGCCCCAGACCGTGCCGGTCGTGGAGATCGAGTTGATCGTCACGCCGTTGGTCACGCCCGAGATCGCGAGGCCGTAGCCGTCGGAGACCGTCTCCGCGACGAAGTTGTTGAGGGTGACGTTCGAGGCGCCGTTCAGGTCGAGCGCCGAGCGCTTGACCTGGCGGACCTTGACGTTGGTGACGACGAGCCCGTTGACGTCGACGGTGTTGTCGCCGTTCGGGTTCGTCTTGATGCCGTGGGCGGCACCGGTCGAGTTGTTCACGGCGCGGTTGGGCGACTGCAGCGTGAAGTCACGCAGCGTGGTGCCCGAGCCGGTCACGAGGATGCCCTGCTCGCGCAGGCCGGTCGCCGCGTTCATCGGGGCGAGCGACATGTCGATGATCGAGGTCTCCATGGCGGCGCCCGCGAGGGTGATGCCGCTGGCGGTGAGCTTCGAGTCGAGGTTGAAGGTGCCCGCGGTCATCGCGACCGTGTAGTTGTTGGACGAGTTGGCAAGCTTGAGCGTGTTCGCGCGCTGGACGGCGCCGGGGAAGCCCGCGTAGCCGTTGCGCGTGTCGAGGTAGAGGTCGTACTGGACGGTCGTCTCGCCCTGCTTGATGGTGACGGTGGCGCCGTTGACGGTCGCCACGCGGGCGAGGCCCGCGTTCACGGCCGCGATCTGGTCGGGGGCCATCGCCGCCATCTCAACGACCACGTCGTTCGACGTCGACTCGTTGAGCAGGGTGGTGATGTCCGCGGCGAGATCGGCGTTGGTGAGCGTGAGGCTCGACGCCGAGGCGATGCTGCCGTTGTACTGGGCGACCGCGGCGCGCTGCGTGGAGTTCATGCCCGTGCCGTTCACGGTGACCGACGAGTTGCCGGTCACGAAGCGGCCGAGGAGCGTGTTGAGCCCGGCTGCGTCGATGAAGCTGTCCTTGGTGATGACGAGGTTGCCCCAGAACTTCTTGCCCGAGGAGGCCGAGCTCGCGAGCGCCGCGTCGAGCGAGGCGAACGAGCTGGCTCCGCGGCCGACGATGACGACGTCCGCGTCGGTGAAGTCGAGGACCTCGACCTGGGTCAGGCTGTCGCCGCCGGCGCTGACCGTCGTCGAGTCGCCGGAGATGACGCCCAGCGCCTCCGCGAAGACCGCGGTGTCGGTGCCGTCGCCGCCGTTGATGGTGTCGGCGTCAGCGCCGCCCGTCATGGTGTCGTTGTCCGCGCCGCCGTTGAGGGCGTCCATACCGGCATCGCCGTTGAGCGAGTCGTTGCCAGCGTCGCCATTCATGGTGTCGGCGTCATTGCCGCCGTTCATGGTGTCGTTGCCGTTACCGCCGTTGAAGGTATCCGCGCCGCCAGCACCCGAGAGGGTGTCGGCGTCATCGGAGCCCGCGAGGACGTTCACGCCCTCGTTGCCCACGATCGCGTTGGCCGAGGCGTTGCCGCTCACGTCCATCGCGCCGTTGCCGCTGAGCGAGACGTTGTTCGCCACACCGAGCGCCAGGCTGAAGCCGGTGGCGCCCACAGGGACGTCCACGGTCAGGCCTTCCACACCCACGGTGACTGCACCGTCGGTGTAGGTTCCCGTCTTGACGTGCACCGTGTTCGAGGCCGAGGCGGTGCCGATCGCGCGAGCGACCGACGCCGACGTGGTCGGGTTGAAGAAGCTGGCGGGGGTCACGAAGACCTTGCCGCTCTGGAGGACGACCTTGCCGTAGACCGGAACGTCGACCGAGTCAACGACCTTGTCGGCGGCGGCGAAGGCGTCGACGAGCGGCAGAGCGCTGCCGGCGACGTAGCCCGAAGCCGAGGTAAACAGTGCGGACTTGGCGTCCACCGTCGCGCCGGCCTTGGCCTGGAACACGCTGTAGGTGAGAGCCGCGTCGAAGCGGACGTTGCCGAGGGTGAGGACCTCACCCGCGTCGACGCCCGAGACCACGATGCCCGCGCCCGAGCCGTTGAGCTGGGTGCCCGAGATCGAGACGGTCTCGAGATCGACATCGTTCGAGATCTTGATGTTCGCGGGCGAACCGGTGATCGAGCCACCCGAGATGGCCACGGTCGCGAGGGTCGCCGGGTTGAGCGAGTACACAGCTCCGTCGTTGCGGGCGGCGACCACGATCGCGGCGCCGTCGAGCGGACGGTTGCCGCCGTTGTCGCTGAAGGTGCAGTCGGTGACGGTGATGCCCGAGAAGTCATCGAACTTCAGGTTGAACTCGAGCGCCGCCGGCGGGAACTGCGGGGCGGTCATCGCCGCACCGGCGTTGCCGGTGAAGGTGACGTTCGTGAAGCTCGAGTTGCTGAGCTTCTCGAAGTAGAGGCCCTTCTGCATGTTCGCCGAGACGGTGGTGTTGCTCACGTTGATGTTGGAGCAGGTGCCCGCGTTATCGAAGCCCACGGTGTTCTGCGCATTCACGCCGAAGCCGTAGACGTTGTCGCTGATCACGCAGCCGCTCATGGTGAGGCCGACGAGCGAGCCGGTGTGCTCGACCGCGAGGCCGTTGCCGCTCGCGGCGAACTTCGAGTTGGTGATGGTGACGTCGGTGGCCGACTCGCCGCCCAGGATGCCGAAGCCGTACTGGTGGATCGAGCAGAGCACGTTGTCGATGGTCAGCCCGTCGACCGCGGACGCGCCGCTGTCGACCGAGATGCCGCGCGACACCGAGATGCCGCCCGAGAGGTAGC
>CAIOCH010000311.1 GCA_903856525.1 uncultured bacterium
CGTTTGGACAGTGAACCGCGAGTCGTTGCCGGCGGAGACGAAGAGGATGCGGCGGTCCTTGCAGGACACCTGCATGCCGCCCTGCGTGGTCGGCACGCCCCACTCGCTGTCGCAGCGCACGGTGCCGTCCTTGTCGACGATGCTCAGGTTGTTGGCGGCGACCTCAGCGGAGGTCGCGTCGCGGCCCGGGAACACAGCGATGATCGGCGTATCCCACGAGTCGATGCAGTGCCGCACCGCGGTGAACGAGTTCACGTTGGCGTTGGGCTTGATGCCGCGGAACACCGAGTCGGGAAGCTTCTGCATGATCGAGGCGCACGCGGGGGTCTCGGTCATGAGTCCGATGAAGGTCGCAGTGCGGCGGAAGGGAGCCGTCGAGTACGCGGGAAGGCCGGCCGTGATCGTGGCATACGGCGGCGCGAGGTTGGTCCACGCCGTGATGCCGGTTCCGGTGGGCGGCGCGGCGGGCGCGGAGTCCACGTCGTACTTCAGCGGATTCGTCGGAGTCGGCAGCGGATCCTGGGTGATGCCGCCGGTGACCGCGCCCGTGCGGTACGACACGCGGCGGTCGACGGTGCGCTCGAACTCCTCGGCCGCCATGTTGAGCACCTCGAGCGTCGCGCGGGTCGAGCGCTCCTCGCTGGCGCGGGCCACGCTCGAGCTCACCGCCAGCACCAGGCTGGCGAGGATGACGATGATGGCGATCACCGCGAGCAGCTCGATGAGGGTGAAGCCACCGCGGGCGGTCGGGCGTTGCGGGCGTGCGGTCGATTGCATTGCTGCTCCTGCGTGACGGTCGGTGCGGGCGGCACTCATCGCGCCGCCTCCACCACGTTGTCCTTGTTGAACTCGCCGAGGTCGCGGCGTGCGGTGCGGTCGTACGAGCGGTCGGGCCCGCGCGACAGCAGCGCGAATGAAGCGCTCTTGAGGTTGCCGTTGGAGTTCGTGTCGCCACGGGCGTCGGCGGCGCCCTCGGAGCGGTCGCCCTCGAGGATGTCGTAGTCGCGGAGCACGAACACATCGCCGAGGTTGAGGAACCCGCCCGCCTGCGACGGCACGCTCGACTTGAGGTCGTCGCCGCCGTACGGCGCGCGGTAGTACGCGATCGGCTCGCCCCAGTAGTCGAGGATGCACTTGGGCAGGTCGTCGAAGTTGGGTACGCCCTGGTCGTTGGTCACGACCGACGGACGACCCGAGGCGTCGAAGCCCGTGAGGCCGCCGATCATGCGCTCGTCCATGGTGTCGATGTAGGGTCCGTAGACCTTGCCCTCGACCGCGGCGGCGTTCCACTGGTTGTTGGTGATCGCCGGCGGCTGCGCCAGACGCGCCGGGTTGCGTGCCCGGTAGAAGCCGCGGAACGCGGGATTGCCCGCAAGCGCGGGCTGCGGCGCATCGATCGCTCCCCAGCAGCCATCGGGACCCGGCGAGCGGATGCCGAACGGCGGCGCCTCCTTGTTGCCCGTGCCGGCGGGACCGCCGCGCACGATGCCGTACCCGTCCTCGCCGCGGTGCCCGTAGCCGATCAGGAAGTCGGCCAGCGTGGTGTAGCTGTACCACTCCTGCTGGCGGGTCAGGTCGTTGGCACCCGACACATCGGTGTAGCGCACCACATCGCGGGCGAAGCCCTGGGTGGGCGCGCCCGTGTCCTTGCGTCCCAGCACCGGCGGGTAGTACCCGAAGTCGGTGTTGAACTGCGCCAGGCCCGACGAGATGGTGTTCATGAGGAACTGCGTCTTGACCACCTGCGCGCGCTTGGCCGTCGAGCCGATCACCACCGTGGTCACGCCGATGAGCAGCACGATGATCGCCACCACCACCAGGAGCTCGGTGAGGGTGAAGGCGGCGCGGGCACGCGGGCTCGCCGGGGTTGTCTGCATGGTTCGCAGCATGTGGTTCTCCGGACGGGCGGTCACTTCTTGGTGGTGCCCGACACCGACTCGATCATCGAGACGAGCGGAAGGAAGAGCGCGAGCACGATGACGAGCACGATGCCGCCGAGGACGACGACCATGAACGGCTCGAGCAGCGAGAGGAGGCTGGCCACCGCCACGTCGACCTCCTCGTCGTAGTTGTCGGCGATCTTCATGAGCATCACGTCGAGGTCGCCGGTTTCCTCACCGACGTCGATCATGTTGACGACGATGAGGTCGCAGGTCTTTGATTCACGGAGTGGCGTCGCGAACGTCTCGCCTTCGCGAATC